>DAIESF010000105.1 GCA_027346425.1 Gemmatimonadota bacterium
CCGATCACGGCCACGCCGGCGCGATGTTCGTCATCGGGTCGCGCGTGCAGGGGGGCAAGGTGCACGGGCGCTGGCCAGGCCTGGAGCAGGAGCAACTCTACGAAGGACGCGACCTTGCCCTCACCACCGACTTCCGCGCGATCTTTGCCGAAGTTCTCGAGCGCCACTTCGATGCCACCGACCTGTCGCGCGTCTTCCCCGGCTTCGAGTCGCGGCGCCTCGAGCGCCCCGGCGTGCTTCGCCCAGCCTGACGGTCAGCGCGGGTGCCCGCGCACCCGCACTCCGGTGAGATCGTAGTCCTCCACCTGCGCGAGGGTGAGGTTGCCACCACAGAGGATGGTGGCCACCTTGGCCCCCGCCCAGCGCGCCGGATCCGCGATCAGTGCCGACACGCCGACCGCCCCCGCCGGTTCGACCACGATCCCGAGGTGAGCGAAGAGGCGGCGCATGGCGTCGAGGGTCGTGGCATCATCGACAAGGACGATGTCGTCGACGAGATCCTGGATGTCGTCCACCGCCTCGGGAATGGGGACCCGCACCGCGATCCCGTCGGCGATCGTGTCGGCGGTCGCCGTCTCCACCGGGCGCCGCGCGCGCCAGCTGCGCTCCATCGACGGCGCCCCCGCGGCGCAGACACCGACGATGCGCGTCTCCGGGGCGTGCGCGCGCACCCAGGTCGCCACGCCGCCGAGCAGGGCCCCGTTACCTAACGGAACGATGATGGTATCGATGGGGTCGGGCCATGCCGTCAGCTCCACGCCGATCGACCCCGCCCCCTCGGTGATCGCCACCTCGCGCCCGTCCTCGACGTAGCGCGCCCCAGCCTCCGCGGCATGCAGGCGTGCCGCCGCCTTGGCCGCATCGAAATCGCGTCCCGCCTGCTGCACCGTCGCCCCCAGTGCGCGCATCCGCTCGATCTTGAGCGGGTTGGCGTTCACCGAGGCAAAGACGACGAGCGGAATCCCGCGCCGTCGCGCCGCGTACGCCAGCCCCTGGCCGAAGTTGCCGGCCGAGGCGCAGACCAGCGGGACCGACACGTCGTCGACTTCCCGCACGAAGAAATCGGCCCCGCGTCCCTTGAACGAACGGATCGGGTTCACCGACTCGACCTTGACCACCAGGTCGACGCCCAGCGACTCGCCTAACGCTTCGGCGCGGAACTGCGGCGAGTCGAGGAAGACCGGGTCGATCTCGCGGGCGGCGCGGGCGATGCGGTCGAGGGAGAGGCGGGGCGCAGACATGCGACGGGAGACGGGAGTTTTGCGATGCGGGGGCGGCGAATAGCGACCCGGTGGAATGGGACCACCCGAGCACTCCACCGGCGGTGCGCAGCCAAAGCTACACGCTCCCGGACAGTACGCGGGGCCCCCGAGGGGCCCCGCGCACTCCCGTCGCCCGTCGCCTGCTACATCTTGCGCCGCACCAGCCGCTTGAACAGCTCCACAATGCGCGCCCCGACCTCGCTCTCCACGTCGCCGATCCACGAGTCGTCCTCACGCGCGGACTCGCACGTGTACTCGGTCGGCTCCGTCCCGGGCTTGAACCACTCGCGGCGCCGGCTGTCGCACCACTCCTCGGCCAGCATCCCGGTGACCGGGTCGATATCGCGAGCGATGAGGCCGTCCGGGGCCTTCCACGCGGAGGCGTTGTCGCGCTCGCGCCAGCCGCGACGGTAGAAGTCGGCCCAGGCAGGCGCCGCGTAGCGGCCGCCGTTGGCGCCGTCCCCTAACGAGCGCGGCGTGTCGTACCCGAACCAGAACCCGGCGGCAAGCGTCGGCGTGTACCCCACGAACCAGACGTCGCTCCCGTTGTTCGTCGTCCCCGTCTTCCCCGCCACCGGACCGGTGACCCCGGCCGCGCGTACGGCCCGCCCTGTTCCCTCGTCCACCACCGACCGCAACATCGAGGTGAGCTGGAAGGCGTCGCGCGGGTCCATCACCGGCGTGGTGGTCACCGGTGAGGCCCACATCAGGCTCTTGTCGGCGCGCTCGATGCGGCGCACAAGCCGCGGCGTCACCCGGAGCCCACCGTTGGCGAACGGGGCATAGGCAGTCACCAGCTCGAGCGGCGTCACTTCCACCGCGCCTAACGCGATGGCCGGGACCACCTCCAGGTGGCTGGCGATCCCGTTGCGGTGCGCCACGTCGGCTACCCGCGCCTCCCCCACCGCCCGCGAGACCCGAACCGTCGCCGCATTCGCCGACTGCGCCAGCGCCCTGCGCAGCGTCACCCGCCCGCGATACTCGCCACCGTAGTTCGCCGGCGTCCAGACGTCGTTGCCCGTTTCCACCGAGACCGGGTCATCATCCACGATCGTCGCCGGAGTGAATCCGGCGGTCAGCGCCGCGGCGTACACGAAGGGCTTGAACGCAGAACCCGGCTGCCGGCGCGCCGAGAGCGCGCGGTTGAAGCCGCCCCGCTCATAACGGCGCCCGCCCACGAGGGCGCGGATGTCGCCGGTGCGCGGGTCGAGGGCAACCATGGCGCCCTGCAACTCGGGGCGCGCGCCATCCTCGTCCCACGCCCACGCCGCATCGCGCGCGATGCGATCGGCATGCGTGCGAACCGCCCGCTCCGCCGCCTGCTGCGCGACCAGGTCGAGCGTGGTATACACCGTCAGTTCCGACATCCGCTCGCCGCCGGCCCGCAGTACCGAATCGACCGTGGACCGGACGGCGTCGAGGGCGTACGACTCGTTGGGCTGCACCGGCGACCACTCACGCCGCGCAATCACCAGTCGCTCGCCCCGTGCCGCCGCGACCCCGATGTCATCGAGATAGCCCGCGTCGCGCATGAGCCCGAGGGCCAGGTCGCGCCGTGCCCGCGCCCGGGCCAGGTTCCGGCGTGGCGTGTACAGCGACGGCCCCTTCGGCACGGCCGCCAGCATCGCCCCTTCGGCAATGGTCACCTCGCCGATGCGCTTGCCGAACAGGTCGCGGCTGGCCCCCTCCACGCCATACACCCCGTTCCCGAGGTAGATGACGTTCAGGTAGCGCTCGAGGATCTCGTCCTTGGTGAGGTGCCGCTCCATGAGGCGCGCCAGGCGCAACTCGAGGAGCTTCCTGCCTAACGAACGATCGAGCGCCTGATGCTCGGCCATGAAGGTGTTGCGCGCCACCTGCATGGTGATCGTGCTGAACCCCTCACGCACGTCCAGCGACGTCGTGTTGCGCCACACCGCGCGGGCGAAGCCGCGCCAGTCGATCCCGTGGTGCGAGCGAAAGCGCCGATCCTCGGTGGCGATGAACGCCTCCCGCACGTGCTGGGGAACCCGCGCCAGCGGGACGTTCACCCGCTTGACCAGCGTCAGGCGCCCGATCAGGCGCCCGTTGCGGTCGAGGACCCGTCCCCCCTCTGGAGGTTGGAAGGCGCGAATCTCCGCGCGGGTGGGACAGCCGCCGAAGCCGCAGGTGTACACCCAGGCGTCGAACACTGCCGCCCCGGCCACCAAAACGGACACGCCAAGCGCGGCGCGCCAGTGACGGCGCAACCAGACGCGCGGGGGATTACCGGGATCGCGGCCGAGGGCCGCGCGGAGCGACTGCCAGCGCGCGTCGAGCGAGGCGCGGAGCGTCATCGAGGTTCCAGGGAGGAGCGTACCCATTTGATACGGGATTCACCCCCGAAGGTTTCTCCTCCCGACTCGCGTCCTAGAACTTCCACCCCCGCAGGGCACGCAGCGCCGTGTCCAACGCATCGCGCTGCGCCGGGTGCTCAGCTCGCTCCAGGAGCGATTCGTACGCCGCCACCGCCAGGTCGAGCATCTCGTAGTCCTGCTCGTTGCCGGCGACGCCGGCGGCGTTGTCGGCCACATTCGCCAGCGCCAGATCGTCACCCGGAAATCGTGTCACCACCTGCTGCCAACGCCCCACCCGCTGGCGTGCGTCCGACTCCGACAGCGCCCAGAGGTGCCACGCGCCGCGGTTGGCGGGATCGGCGGCGATCGCCCGGCTCGCCAGCGCCGCGACGACCTCGGGCCCCAGCCCCATGAGCCAGTAGGCGTTGGCCAGCATCACCAGCGCGCGCGCGTTGTCGGGCTGCGCCTCGACGACCACCTCGTAGAGCGGCGCCACGATTTCGGGCTCATCACGGTACGGTTCGGCCGCCACAATTACGGCGTCGGGCATCGCCGAGCGCGCGAGCGCTTGCACGTGTTCCTTCAGCTGTGCGATGTTCGCGTGGGCGCGATACTCGGCAATGACGTCCGCGAGGTCGCTGGCGAATCCGGAGGTGGGAGCGGTCATGACCGAAGATAACGGCGAACGGGTGTCGCGCGCATGAGCACGCCGCCAAGTCCCCCGGCGAGTGTGCGCGGACGCCCCGACACCCCCGATCGCTCCCCGCGGATATGCTGCATTTCCACCGACGTGAATGCCTCGGCGGCGCTGCAGGCGACGCTCGCCGCCCTCCTCCCTCAGGCGCATGTCGACGCGGCCGACACGTCCATCGTGCGAAGCCCCCCCGACGCCGACTGCGTCGTCCTGTCCGTGGGTCGCCTCTATTCCGCCGCCGCCTCGCTGGTACGCGACGTGCGCGCCCGCGGCTACGAGGGAGCGATCGTGCTCGTGGCCGAGTCGCCGGCGAGTGTCGCCACAAACGACTTGGCACACCTCGGGGTCGACGCGATCCTGGCCGAGGCGACGGTGGCGTTCAAACTCCCCGATGCATTGCGCGTGGCGCTGGGCCGTCAGGCGGAGCTGCGCGACTCCCCACACGGGGCAGTCATCCTGGCCTCGCTGCGCCGACTCCAAGCCAAGCTCGCCGCGGGCGAAATCGTGAGCGGGCTCCCGCACCGGCTGAACAACCCGCTGGCCGCGTTGCTGGCCGAGGCACAGCTGCTGGAGCTGGAGTCGCTCCCCCCCGAGCACATGGCCTCGGTGCGGCGCATCGTGGAGTTGTGTCGTCGCGTGATCGACGTCACTCGGAGCATCGAGGGGCTGGGCGTCGAGGGTGCGCCGTGAGCGATGTTGCGCGGCCCGGGCGCTGCTGGTCAGTAGAAGCCATCTCATAAATGGTCGCCGGCGCGCCGGCGCCCTGCGCCGGCCAGAGGCCGTCGACCATTTATGAGATGGCCTGTAGTGGGAGGCGGGGTCGCTGCTTGCGCGAATCGCAGTCCCGTGCGATACTCGTAGCATCCGCGGGCGTTGAAGTTTCGCCCCAGGTACTGCGCCGCATCGGCCTCGTCAGCGTCCCGGCTCGTCGC
>DAIESF010000112.1 GCA_027346425.1 Gemmatimonadota bacterium
ACCCTGCGCCGCGATCCGCGCGACGACGGCGTTGACCGGAACCGTCTCGCCTTCCTTCGCGAGGATCTCGGTCAGCGTGCCGGTCGCAGGCGAGGGGATCTCCGCGTCGACCTTGTCGGTCGAGATTTCGAACAGCGGTTCGTCCCGCTTCACGCTGTCACCGATCTTCTTGAGCCAGCGGGACATCGTCCCCTCGGCGATCGATTCCCCCATCTGGGGCATCACCACGTCGATGCGAGCCAAAGGACCTCCCTTTCGTCTATAGGTACGCGGCGCGTGCGCGCCGTGTCAGGTACCCGGCGCGTGCGCGCCGTGTCAGGTTCGCGGCGCCGTGGCGCCGTCTCAAATTCGCGGCGCGCTCGCGCCAACTCGTGCCGGTGGCGCGTTGCGCCACCACGCCCTCACTTCTTCCCGCTCAACCGCCGCAGGACCAGGATCGGCAGTGAAACAGCGCCGATCAGTCCCCCGATTCCCACGTACACCCACCAGTCGCACAGCGGGATCCCCTCGCACGACGGCGCCTTGCGCAGCCCTGCCAGGATACGCCCGAGCAGCACGGCGACCATGCCGCCGCTGAAAAAGCCGATGATGAAGGTAAAGCACCCGAGACCGAACTTCCGCCCGAAGGCAATCGCCTCCTCGTTCGCGTCGCGGGACGGATTCCGGCGCTCCTGACTGCCGCTCGACCACCCGGCGTCCTCCTGCGGCGACGGCTCGCTCCCGTCTCCCGTCTCCCGTCTCCCGTCCGTCATCCGTACCTCGCCAGCCGGCGAGCGGCCCGTTCCGCGACCATTGCCGAGGGGAGCATTTGCTGCTCGAGCGTCGGCGCGTCAGCGATCGACAGGTTGCGCGTCGCGACGCTCGGTTCGACGTCCAGTGTTGACGATGGCCGCCGATCGAGCTTCTCCGCAGGGAAGAAGGCATCCGACGGGCGTGCTCTCGTGGTAGCGGACTTCGGGGCCACCATCCGGATCGCGCGTCCTGTCCCTCCCTTCCCCGCCGTCGTACGACTCCCGCCTTCGGTCCTGGCTTTCGCCATTCAGTACGATCCCTCGAGCTGGTGTCGCGGATCGTCCTGACGATGCAGCTGGACGAAGAACTTCTTGACGTTGCGATCCAGGCGGCTTTCCCCCATCTGGTCGGTCTGGACCTCGACGAAGGTGTAGTGCCCACCCTCTGGCTTGGCGGTGAGCTTCATGCGGGACGGCACCTCGGGGGTGCCGACGACGCCCTGATAGGTGCGCGCGCGCGGCGCCGAGGCGACGGTCGCCAGCCCCAACGTCGCGAAGAAGGCATCGGCCGACTGCATGACCTCGGCCGGCATGAGATGCGTGCGGAAGAAGTGGCGCATCAGTCTACTTGTTGCACTCCTGCCCGGGAGGCGCCTCGGCGAGGACCTGTTGCATCCAGTCGTTGGCGCGCTGCAGGCGCTGGGTGGAATCGCGCCGGAACTGGAAGCCGATGGCCCACGTCCCGGCATTGACGAACATCAGCGAGGAGTAGTAGGTGCCGAGCTCCTTGCCGGGCGTGAGCCCGTTGTCGGTGCTCTTGCGATCCTCGTTGGTGGCGAAGATCCGCCCTTCGCCACCCTCGATGGGCTCCCCGGTCTTGGCGTCGCGTACGACGACCTTGAACTGGACCTTCTCCAGCGCGCACGGCGGCGACGGGTCGAACGAGATGGCCACCGAATAATCATCGGTGTAGAGGCGGACCTGCGGCCTCTCTCCCTTCGGGCCACACCCTGCTACTCCCGTGGCGAGCATGCCCGCCGCCAGTGCGAGCCGGAGAAGTCTGGTCATGACGCGTAATACTCGAGGCCGAGGTGGGTGATCTGCTCCTCACCCATCAAGTGGCGGAGCGTGTTCTTGAGCTTGGTCTGCTGGATGAACAGGTCGTGCTCAGGCTGCAGCCCAGCGGCGGCCATCGGGCTCTTGTAGTAGAACGACAGCCATTCCTGGATCCCCTTCATCCCCGCGCGATGCGCGAAGTCGGAGAGCAGCGCCAAGTCGAGGACCATCGGCGCCGCGAGGATCGAGTCGCGGCAGAGGAAGTTCACCTTGATCTGCATCGGGTAGCCCATCCACCCGAAGATGTCGATGTTGTCCCACCCTTCCTTGTTGTCGCCGCGCGGCGGGTAATAGTTGATGCGCACGACGTGGGAGAAATCCTTGTAGAGCGCTGGGTACTGCTCCGGCTGCAGGATGGTGTGGAGCACGGAGAGCTTCGGCTCCTCCTTCGTCTTGAACGACGCCGGATCGTCGAGCACCTCGCCATCGCGGTTGCCGAGGATGTTCGTGGAGTACCACCCCGCCAGTCCGAGCATACGCGCCTTGATCCCCGGGGCGATGACGGTCTTCATCCACGTCTGCCCGGTCTTGAAGTCCTTCCCCGAGATCGGGACGCCGCGCTGGTTGGCAAGCTCGATGAGCGCCGGAGTGTCGACCGCGAGGTTCGGCGCGCCGTTGCAGTACGGGACGTCCTCCATGATGCACGCCCATGCGTAGAGCATCGACGGCGCGATCGCGTCGTCATTCGCCTCCATCGCGCGCTCGAACTGCTCGATGGTCGCGTGCTGCGGCCCCGGCTTGATGAACGTCTCGGTCGATGCGCACCAGACGGCGACGACTCGATCGCACCCGTTCTTCGCCTTAAAGTCGCGAATGTCCTGTCGCAGCTGCTCGGCGAGGTCGCGCTTGGTCTTTCCCGACTTCACGTTGGTCGTGTTCGTGAGGCGCGTGACGTAGCGCGACTCGAAGACCGCCGGCATGGGGACGATCCCGGAGAGGAAGTCCTTCAGCGGCTCCAGGTCCTTGTCCTCGAGCACTCCGGCATTCTTGGCCGCGGTGTAGGCGTCGTCCGGAATCGGGTCCCAGGCGCCGAAGACGATGTCGGAAAGCTTGGCGAGCGGGACGAAGTCCTTGATGAGCGGGGAGCGGTTCTCGGTACGCTTGCCGAGGCGAACGGTCGCCATCTGGGTCAAGGAGCCAATCGGCTGGCTCAGGCCGCGGCGCACACTCTCTACGCCGGCGATGAACGTGGTTGCTACGGCGCCGAGTCCCGGGGTGAGGATCCCGAGCTTGCCGCTGGCGGGGCGGATGTTGACGCGCGTCGAGGAAGCGGGCGAACCCTGCACGGACGGTTTCTCCTGGAAGTCGAATTAGCGGACGCCCGGCCCCGCCGCAGCGGGGTGGCGTCGCTCGGCACCGCTGGCCGGCGCCGTGGGAGCGGACGAGGACGGATCGGCGTCGATCGCCGATGTCCGCGTCACGCGGTAAACGAAGATGATGCGTTGAACGGCGGTGATCCACGCGGTGACCGAGAGGAGCACGCAGATCGCGATGAGGACCCAGCCGTTGAGCGCGAGGCCGAAGAAGGCCTGCGGCGCCGAGAGCAGGGTGACGCGTTCGGGGCGCTGGAGCATCCCGACCTTGGCGTCGATCCCCAGGCTCTCCGCGCGGGCGCGCGTGTACGAGGTGAGGAACGTCCCGATGATCCCCATCAGGAGCACGCCCACCATCGGCGTCCCCGTCCAAGCCGGGATCGCGTGGTGCACGTCATTGCGGGCGAAGAAGACCGTCAGCCCGCCGAGCACGGCGCCGTCGGCGACTCGGTCGAGCGTCGAGTCGTAGAAAGCCCCGAACACCGTGGAGCGCCCAGTGCGTCGCGCGACCGTCCCATCCAGGACGTCGAACAGCGCCGTGAGCCCCAGCA
>DAIESF010000116.1 GCA_027346425.1 Gemmatimonadota bacterium
CATCGCCTCCCACCGCGCCGCCGCAAGCGGAGGTGAGGATGGCGACGGTCGCGAGGACACCGGAGACGAACAGTGCTGCGCGCCGCGGTGCATGCCGAGGTGCACGCCGCGGTGCGTGTCGCGCGAAGAAGCGTGCGAGGATGGCGAGGGGGTGAAAAATGCGCATGCGTCCGAGGAGGGAACCGTCATCCTAGGACGCATGCGCAGTCGGGGGTGCAACCACCTGCTGGGGGGCGAGGGCGGGGGTGACGTGGGTCACACCGCGCTCGCCCCTCTCGAGACCTCAGTACACGAGCATCAGCGGGTTCTCGATGAGGCGGCGGAGCGTCTGGAGGAACTTGGCGCCGCTCGCCCCGTCGATCACGCGGTGGTCGCAGCTCATGGTGACACGCATGCGGCGACGCACCTGCACCTGGCCGTCGACGACGACCGGCTTGGCCTCGATCCCTCCCACGGCGAGGATTCCGGCCTCAGGGGGGTTGATGATCGCGGTGAACTGGTCGATGCCGAACATCCCGAGGTTGGAGACCGAGAAGGTCGACCCTGTGTACTCTTCCGGCTTGAGCTTCCGATCGCGCGCCCGCTTGGCGAGGTCGCGCGACTCGGCGGCGAGCTGGCTGAGTCCCTTGAGGTTGGCATCGAAGATGACCGGGGTGATCAGCCCGTCGTCGATGGCAACCGCCATCCCGATGTGCACGCGATTCCAGTAGCGAATGGAGTCGCCGAGCCAGTGCGCGTTGCATTCCGGATGTTGCGCGAGCGCCGTCGCGACCGCCTTGATGACCACGTCGTTGAACGAAACCTTGTAGGCATCGCCCAGCTCGGCCATGGCGGAACGCATCTCGGCGACGCGTTCCATGTCGTATTCGGCGGTGAGGTAGAACGTGGGGATGGGGCCGATGGACTCGGCCAGGCGGCGGGCGATGGTCTTGCGGATCTGGGTCAGCGGGACGTCGCGGAAGGCGTCGCCGGAAACCGAGACGGGCGTCGGGAGTCGGGAGACGGGAGTGGCGGCTGGCGCCGCCGCCGGAGCGCTGGCGGCCGCTTCCACGTCGCGCTTGACGATGCGTCCACCGGGGCCGGAGCCCTGGAGGGCGCCTAACGCCACGCCGCGCTCGCTGGCCATGCGGCGGGCGAGCGGGGACGAGCGGGGGCGATCTCCTGCGTCCGGCGCGGCGCCGGTACTCGGCGCAGCGGCGGGCGAGGGGAGCGGGGAGACGGGGGTGGCGGCGCTGGGGGGCGCCGTGGGCGAGGCGACCGGAGCGGCGACCGGCGCCGTTGCGGCTGGCGTTGTTGCGGCTGGCGGCGCGGTGGCGCCGGCGACGAGCGCGTCGATGTTCTCGCTGGCGGGGGCGATAACGCCGATGAGGGTGCCGACGGGGGTCGTCGCCCCTTCATCGATCAGCCGGCGGCGGAGGATCCCGTCGCCACGGGCGACGAGTTCCATGATCGCCTTGTCCGTCTCGACTTCGGCCAGGGTCTCGCCGTTCTTGACGGCGTCCCCCTCCTGCTTGAGCCACTTGACGAGGCGTCCTTCCTCCATCGTCGGAGAAAGCGCCTCCATGAAGACCTTGGTTGCCATGAGTCGCTGACGTTAGGCGGTGGGGAGGTACATGACCTGCTTGATTGCCGCGACGGTCTTGGCGACATCTGGCTTCGCGGCGCGCTCGAGGTTCTTCGCGTATGGCATCGGGACGTCCTCCTGGTGCACCCGGAGGACCGGGGCATCGAGGTCGTCGAAGCAGTGGCGCTGGATGTAGTCGACCACCTGGGCGCCGATGCCGCAGATTTCCCACCCTTCTTCGAGGACGACGGCGCGGTTCGTCTTGCGGACCGAGGCGGTGATGGCGTCGACGTCCATCGGGCGCACGGTGCGCAGGTCGACCACCTCGACGCGGATCCCTTCCTTGGCGAGGGCGTCGGCCACCTGGAGGGCGATGAGGACCGACTTGCCGTGGGTGATGATCGAGCAGTGGTCGCCTTCCCGCTTCACCTCGGCCTTGCCGATGGGGATGGTATAGTCATCGTCGGGGACTTCGCCCTTGGTGTTGTACAGCATCTCGCCCTCGAGCACGACCACCGGGTTGTCGTCGCGGATGGCGGCCTTGAGGAGCCCCTTGGCGTCGTACGGGGTCCCGGGAGCGATGACCTTGAGTCCCGGGATATGGGCGAGCCACGACTCCCAGGCCTGCGAGTGCTGCGCCGACAGCTGCAATGCGGCCCCGTTCGGGCCGCGGAAGACCATCGGCATCGGGTACTGGCCGCCCGACATATAGAGCATCTTGGCGGCGGCGTTCACGACCTGGTCGATGGCGAGGAGGGCGAAGTTCCACGTCATGAACTCGATGACGGGACGGAGCCCGGCCATCGCCGCCCCCACGCCGACGCCGGCGAAGCCGAGTTCGGTGATCGGGGTGTCGACGACGCGCATCTCGCCGAATTCCTGCAGGAGTCCCTTGGACACCTTGTAGGCCCCCTGGTATACCGCCACTTCCTCGCCCATGAGGAAGACGCGGTCGTCACGCTGCATCTCCTCGCGGAGCGCGTGGTTGAGGGCGTCGCGATACGTGATGATGCTCATGTTGTCGTCTCCACCAGCACGTCTTCCCACAGGCTCTCCAGCGCCGGCTCCGGGCTGGCGTCGGCAAAGTCCCAGGCGTCCTGCACGATCGCCTTGACCTCCTCATCCAGCTTCGTCATCCCGGCGTCGTCGATCTCACCCTGTCCCTCCATGTGCGCGCGGAGGACGTTGATCGGATCGCGCTTCATGTACTCCTCGAGTTCCTGCTTGGAGCGGTACGTCCCGCTGACCGCATCGGACATCGAGTGCCCCATGAAGCGGTAGGTGCGCACTTCGAGCAGCGTCGGGAGTGATTCGGTGCGGGCGCGGTGCACGGCCTCGGCGACCGACGCGCGGACGGAGAGGACGTCCTGTCCATCCACCTGCGCGCGCGGCATGTCGTAGGCGGCGCCGCGCTGGTAGATGTCGTGGATCGACGACGCGCGCTCCAGTGCGGTCCCCATGCCGTAGCGGTTGTTCTCGATGATGAACACGACCGGGAGCTTCCACAGGCTGGCCATGTTGAGCGCCTCGTGGAAGGCGCCGGTGTTCACGACCGACTCGCCCATGAAGCAGAGGATGACCTGGTCGGTGCCGCGGTACTTGATGGCGAAGCCGACGCCGGTGGCGATGGGGACGTGGCCGCCGACGATGCCGTGCCCGCCGAGGAAGTTGGTGTTGCGGTCGAAGAGGTGCATCGACCCGCCCTTGCCGCGGGCGCAACCATCGCTGCGGCCGAAGAGCTCGGCCATGATGGCGCGCGCGGGGATCCCCCGGGCGAGCGCCTGGCCGTGGTCGCGATACGTGGTGATGACGTAGTCATCCTCGCGCAGCACCGAGATCGCGCCGGTGCCGCAGGCTTCCTGCCCGATGTAGAGGTGGCAGAAGCCGCCGATCTTGCCTAACGCGTAGGCCTCGGCGCAGCGCTCCTCGAACCGGCGCTGGAGGAGCATGGAATGGAGGAGGGACGCGCGCGTCGGCGCGTCGGTCGCGCCGAACGTCGGTTCGGCCCTGGGCTCGGTCTTCTTTTTCGCCATGGTCGAGTGGGCGGGGGCCGGCGAGGGCCCTCGGTAACCGTGGCGCACGCTCTGGCGCGCTCGGAGGGGTGGACTCCTGGGGTGGTCGCGGGCCCCCTAGCGGGGCCCGGCTCCCGGTCTGCGTGAGGTGGTGCGGTCCTGCACCCCACCGCTCGCCCGTTGGGCGGCGGCGGGAGATGACTAAACGCCTGCTGCCTGCACCTGTTCCCAGGCGTGGTAGCTCGACCGCACGAGCGGCCCGGCCTCCACGTGCCGGAAGCCCAGCCCCATCCCGATCGCGCGAAGCTCGCGGAACTCCTCGGGGGTGTAGTAACGGTCGAGCGGGAGGTGCCCGTCCGACGGACGCAGGTACTGCCCCAGCGTGAGGATGTCGACGTCCACCGCACGCAGGTCCCGCATCACGGCGACGAGTTCTTCCGTGGTTTCGCCGAGGCCGACGATGATCCCCGTCTTGGTGGGGATGTGCGGGGCGACCGCCTTGGCGAAGCGGAAGATGTTCATCACCCGCTCGTAGCGTCCGCCGGGGCGCGCCCGCTTGTACAGGCGCGGCACCGTCTCGGTGTTGTGGTTGTAGATCTCCGGCCCCGCCTCGAGAACGGCGCGGATCGCGTCCTCATTCCCCTGGAAGTCGGGGACGAGGACCTCGACCGAGCATCCCGGAAGGCGCTGGTGGATCTGCCGGATGGTCTCGGAGAAGATGTACGCCCCGTAATCGGGGAGATCGTCGCGATCGACCGACGTGATCACCGCGTGCTGCAAGTTCATCTGCGCGATCGCAGCGCCCACACGATTCGGCTCGTCGATGTCGTACTTGGGAGGGCGTCCGTGCGAGACGGCACAGTAGCCGCAGTTACGCGTGCACACGTCGCCGAGGATCATGAACGTGGCGGTCCCGTGCTGCCAGCACTCCCCGACGTTGGGGCAATGCGCCTCCTCACAGACCGTGTGGAGGTCGAGTTCCTTCATCAGCCCCTTGAGGCGGGAATAGTTCTCGCCGCCGGGGGCCTTCACCTTGAGCCAGGACGGCTTCCGCTCGGGCAAGGGCTCGGCGCGGTGGCGTCCCATGATCTGGTACAGCGTATCCGACATTTCTCAGCTCGGTGTTCGTTGCCAGCCGCGGGCGGGGGTCAGGGGGACGCCCCGTCCGCGGGGACGAAGGTCCGGCAATCTACCCCCTGTACTCGCGAGGGCCAATGTCTGTAACCCTCGACCGGTCTTTTGATGGTTATGCCATTACGCTCGCCGACGCCGGAAAGCGCGAGATCGAGAACGGGGAGATGTCGTGCGCGGGGGCGTCTCCCGCAGCCAGCGACGCGATGACGTCACCCGTGAGCGGAGCCAGCAGGATCCCGTTCCTGGAGTGGCCGCAGGCGTACAGGATGGCAGGGTGGCTCGGATCCGGGCCGAGGATCGGGAGACCGTCGTAGGTCATGGGGCGAAGCCCGGACCAGGTGCGGACCTCGTCGGCGCGGGCCAAGGCGGGGACCATGCGGGCCGCGACCTCGCGGAAGCCATTCAGCGCGGCGTCGGTGGTCCCGAGCGTGTACCGGACCGCCTCGGAGGTACTCCCCACGATGACCTGACGGTCGGCCGGGCGCGGGATTACGTAGCCACCGAAGCCGAAGACGGGGCGCATGACCGGCGTGCCGGTGAGCGACATCATCTGCCCGCGGAGGGGGAGGACGGGGATCGGCCGCGGCAGCCCGGAGAGGAGTGGCTGCCAGGCGCCGCCGGCGAGTACGAGGTGTCGGCAGCGCAAGCGCCCGCCGTCCTCGAGCTCGACGGCGGCCAGCGAGCCCGCCGTCTCCACACGCCGCACGTCGCCCTCGATCCGGGGAATGTGGCCTAACGCGATCGCCTCGTCGAGGAGGCGCAGGAGGCGCTGGTTGTCTACCATCCCGTCCTCGGCGTGGAACCGGGCGCCGAACGGCGCGTCCAGCGCCGGCTCGAGCTCGGCCACTTCGGCCGGGGAGAGCCATCGCGACATCTTGTCGCCCGAAGCCGCCATGGCCCGGGCTTCGCGCTCGGTGGCGGGGAGGCGAAGGATCCCGTCGAGGGCGAAGGGGAGGTCGTGCCCGCTGACGGCGCGCAGCTCCTCGATGAATGAGCGGTAGCGCGCACGCGCTTCGAGCATGAAGGAGAGCGCGCTCCCCTTGGCCGGATCGATCGTGGGGGCCAGGAAGCCGGCGGCGGCGGCCGACGCCAGCCCGGGGCGCCGGCGCCCGATGAGGCAGGTCGACAGGCCGCGCGCGGCCGTGGCGCGGGCGCACGCCAGACCGATCAGGCCATCGCCGACGACGATAACGTCCGCAAAATCACTGGACGTCATGCGGCACCCCGGGTGAGATTCCGGGGCGACGTGACGACGACGCGTGCCGCGTGAAACTTCCGCCGCGCGTCGGGCGTACGGTGGCCAGTCCTCGAATTGGAGTTCGGACCTATGCTTCGCACCATTTTCATGATCGGGTTGTTCGCCATCGGCGGGCTGTTCCTGCTCAAGCTGTTCTTTGGTGTCTTCGGTGTCTTCTTCGGCCTGCTGATCGGGCTGCTGGCCTTGGCGATCAAGATCGCCATCTTCGGCGCGATCATCTACCTCGTCATTCGCGTGTTCAGTCCCGACACGGCGCGCCGCATGCGGGAGCGCTGGTCGAACGGGTAGTACGCTAGAAGACGAGAAGACGAGAAGACGAGAAGACGAGGGGGGCCGGCCTATTCTGGGTCGGCCTTCGTCCTTCTCGCAACTGTGGTCGGAATCTCACATTCACCTCCTCATTTCGGATGACGCGCTTCAGTGGACTTCGGCTGGCTCACGTGGTGCTCGTGGTGCTCGTGGTGGGCGCGGTGGCGGCGTGCAAGGCGGGGGCGCCCGCCCGGATGGGGGGCCCGGCGCCGGCCCGGCTCGAACCTAACGCGGCGGAGTTGCGCACCGACCTCTTCGCCTTCGCAGCCGACTCGTTTCGCGGCCGCGAGACGGGCACCCCCGATGCCGACCGAGCCGCGGCCTGGCTGGCGCGGCGACTGACGGCGCTCGGCGTGGAGCCGGCGGGCGACAGCGGATACTTCTTTCGCGTCCCGATGCGGCGCACCAGGCTGACGGCCGATTCGCTGGTGGTCACCACGCCGGCAGGGCGGACGGCGTTGCGCCTGGGGAGTGACCTCTCGGTCCTGACCGGCCTTGGCCCCGGGGCGCCGCTCCCCAGGCTTGCGGCTGACGGTGACATCGTCTTCGCCGGCTATGGGCTCGTCGATCCCTCGCTCGGACGCGACGACTACAAGGGACTCGATGTGAAGGGGAAGGTTGTTGTCATCGCGGGGACGGTTCCGGCGGGGGTCGACTCGGCCAAGCGCAAGGCACTCGAGAGCCCGGATGCGATCTTCTCGCGGCTCGGTGCGGCGATCGGCCGCGGCCCGGCGGCGGTCATCCTCCTCGTGCAGGACTCGCTCTATCGACT
>DAIESF010000151.1 GCA_027346425.1 Gemmatimonadota bacterium
CCCCTGCATCAAATCCTGCATCTAACCGGACGGTCAGTAGATGTAGACGGGGGTCCCAACTGGCACGATCCTATACAGCGTCTCGATATCTTCGTTCCGCAGTCGCACGCATCCGTGGCTCGCCGCCGTCCCGATTGACGTCGGGACGTCGGTACCGTGCAGGGCATAGCCATCGCCGAGATTCAGGCGATGGGTCCCGACCACCCCGGGGAAGCGACGCTGATTGGTCCCGAACGGGGGGATGACGACCTTCCCGTCGACGATCAGGTCGTGCCCCTCCCCCGCCTCGAGGACCTCCTCCGTCCCGTCGGGGTGCCTGCGGACGACGTTGCTCCCGCTCACGGCGAGCACCATGCCGTTGGCGAGCTTGATCTCGTCGCGCCGGTTGAGGGCCAGGAGCCCGGCCTTCTTCTTGTGCGCCACCTCGACGTAATGCCAGTCAGGCGGAACCCAGGCCGGATCGCTCTCCTTGCTCATGACGACGAGTCGCCCGCGCGGCGTCTCGAACTTCCACTGGTTCCCGCCCCCCTTGGCCAGGATCTTCCCGGTCCCCGTCGCGACGCGGGTGGTGAAAAGGAGGGAGTCGCCCGAGCGGTACCAGAGCCGGCGATCGGCGATGCTGACGACGATGTACGGCTTCCCGGCCACGGAGTCGATGGGCGCCTCGACGATGGTCTGGAGCGAGTCGGAGACGAGGCCGACCTTTCGCCTGACGTCCTCGAGAACCTCGAGGTTGTCGTTGAAGACCATGCGCGCCAGGTCGCGGCGATAGCGCGCCGAGGCGGTGACGGACGCGAGCGCCGCCGATGAGACGAGGAGGAGCGCGGCGAAGGCGATCAATACGCGCGCCGGGGTGCCGCCGTGCTTCAGGAAGTGACGGACGTCGCTCATTCGTAAAAGTACACCGTGACGCCGGGAGTGATGTTCGGGGCGATGGCCCGCATGTCGGCGCGGGACAGACGTACCGCCCCCGGGATCACGTATCCGCTGTCGGCAAGGACTCCCGAATCGGGGAGCGCGTAGATCACCGTTCCGCCGCTCAGGACGAGGGCGTTCCGTCCCAGGACCCCTGGGAGCGTGCGATTGTCTGGGACGGGGAGACCGCGGTCGTCGAACACCCAGCGCGGGACCTCCCAGCGATCGTTGGGGCCGAGGACGCGCTCGACGGAGCGGGCGCCCCGCGGGCGCACGACGCGGACGGTGTCCTCCCGGCTCCCCACGACCCGTTCCCCTCCCAGTGTGACGTGCATCTCGCGGAGGAGCGCACCATCGCGTTCGAGGTACATCGTCCCGCTGTCGACCGAGACGGAGAGGTGCAGCTCTCGGTCACCCTCGGCCTGGCGGCGCAGGAGTTCGAGCATGACGCTCACCCGGTTGGTCTCCGAGGCGTCGAGCATGTCGGTGCGCTGTCGTTCGGCGTCCGACATTTCGTCGCGCAGGCGCGCCGTCTCGCCGCGGTAGCGCAGGTAGCGCACGGCGAGGAGTACATCGCCCACGAGAAAGACGGCGATGAGGGTGGCGAACACGGCGACGGTGCGCGGATAGCTGCGCCGCAGGGCAGACCAGGCACCTTCGCGAGGACTTCCACTCATTCCGGCTTGGGGCGTGTGATACATTCCGACCTTCGACTGCCCGACGATATCACCCCACCGGCTCCCCAGCCAAGATGCCCCGTCCGAAAACGCGCCCTGTCGTCCTCGTCGTCCTCGACGGCTTCGGCCATCGCGAGGCGAAGGAAGGCAACGCCGTGGCCATGGCCAGCATGCCGACGTGGAATGCGCTCTGGACTCGCGCTCCGCGCACGCTGCTCGACGCCTCCGGGCTGGCGGTGGGGCTTCCGGCGGGGCAGATGGGGAACAGCGAGGTGGGGCACCTCAACCTCGGGGCGGGGCGGGTCGTGAAGCAGGACCTCGTGCGCATCGGGGAGTCCATCGCCGACCGCTCGTTCTTCACCAAGCCCGCCTTCGTCGACGCCTGCGCCCACGTGAAGCGCACCGGGGGGACGTTGCACCTGCTGGGGCTGCTGGGCGACGGCGGGGTGCATGCGCAGGACGCGCACCTGTTCGCCCTGCTCGACCTGGCCGAGCAGCAGGGGGTGGCGAAGGTCGCGATCCACGCGCTCATGGACGGGCGCGACACCCTTCCCACCAACGGGCTGGGGTACATGGAGCGCACGCTGGCGGCAGCCCGCGGGCGGGCGAAGGTCGCCTCGTTAGGCGGGCGCTACTTCGGGATGGACCGCGACCGGCGCTGGGAGCGGGTGAAGAAGTGGTACGACTCGGTGATGGGAGTCGGCCCCTCCACCGACGACCCGCTCGCCGCCATCCGCGCCGCCTACGCGCGCAACGAGACCGACGAATTCCTCACCCCGATGGTCGTGACCGAGCATGGAGCGCCGGTGGCTCCCCTGCGCGATGGCGACGCGGTGATCGCCTTCAACTACCGGTCGGACCGGATGCGCCAGATGGTGCGCGCCCTCACCCAGCCCGACGTCGCCGGCTTCGACGTCAGCAACCGGCCCCGGTTGCACCTGGCGACGATGACGTCGTACGACGAGACGTTCTCGTTCCCGGTCGCCTTCCCGCCGTTCTCGATGGCCCGGATCGTGGCCGAGGTGGTGTCGGAGACCGGGATGACGATGTTCCGCACGGCGGAAACCGAGAAGTACCCGCACGTGACCTACTTCTTCAACGGCGGGATCGAGGCGCCGTTCGCCGGCGAGGTGCGCAACCTCGTGGCCAGCCCCAAGGTGCCGACCTACGACCTCCAGCCGGAGATGTCGGCGCACGGGGTGACCGACGTGCTGTGTGAGGCGATCGCCAGCGGATCCTACGACTTCACCCTGTGCAACTATGCCAACGCCGACATGGTGGGACACACGGGGTCGATCCCGGCGGTGATCAAGGCGCTCGAGTGCGTGGACGAGTGCCTGGGGCGGGTGGTGAAGGCGGCGGAGAAGGCGGGGGCACGCCTCCTGGTGACCGCCGACCATGGCAACTGCGAAGTGATGATCGACCCCGAGACGGGGGGGCCGCACACGGCGCACACGACCAACCCCGTCCCCTTCGTCATCCTCGACCCCGAGGGCGACAGGCCGCTGCGCGCCGGGGGGGCGCTGTGCGACGTGGGACCGACCGTGCTCTCGATGCTCGGCATCGAGCAACCAACCGAGATGACCGGGCGCGCCCTGCGCCTTCTTTCCTGACCGATTGACGTGATGACGATCCGAACGCTTGCCCTCGCCGGGCTGAGGGTCCTGGCGCCTGCCATCGGCAGCGCGCAGGTAGGGTATGAACCGCGCAAGTCGCCGTACCGCGACCTGGAACACCGCCAGGAACTCACCTTCCAGGGCGGCCACTTCAAGGCCAGGACCGACCCGGCCAGGGTGGCACCGATGAGCGGGCCCATGTTCGGCGCACACTACGAGTTCCGGATGACGGGGCCGGCGTACTTCACGGCGTCGTCGATGCTGGTGGCCAGCGAGCGCCGGGTCATCGACCCCACCAAGCTGATCGCCGAGCGCGACCTGGGAACGAAGTCGACGACGATGCTCCTGACCGACATCGGCTTCGCGCTCAACCTCACCGGCTTCAAGTCGTGGCACGGGCTGGTGCCGTCGTTAGGCGGCGGGCTGGGCGTCGGGGCCGGCTTCGACTCCCCCGACGTGGGCGGTTTCAAGTACGGCTTTCCCTTCCTCCTCACCTTCCGCCCGGCGATCAAGTTCGCCCCGCGCGGGCGGTGGCAGGGACGCATCGACGCCACCAACTACTTCTACCGCATCCGCTACCCCGATTCGTACTTCACCAAATCCACGGCCGACCCGACGGTGCTCGACCTCACGACGAAGCGGAACGTCTGGACGCGCAACCTCGGCCTCACCGCCGGGGTGACGTACACCTTCGGGCGCTGACGTGGCGCGCGGGTACCTCACCCGACGGGTGACGTTCGCGGCAGCCCATCGCTACCGCCGCCCGGAGTGGGA
>DAIESF010000167.1 GCA_027346425.1 Gemmatimonadota bacterium
TCTCCGCCCCCCGGTCGCCGAGCACGAGGAGCCGCTGTCGGAGGCGGGGGGGCTGCGCGAGTTGCGCGACGGGCGCGTCCTGGTCGTCGATTCGCGCGAGCGACTGCTCGTCCTGTACGACTTCGCGAAGGGGACGGCAACCCGCGTCTCGCGGCAAGGCGCCGGACCGCTGGAATACCGGATTCCCGGGCCCCTGGTGGCGGTGGGAGACTCGGTCATGATGATGGACCTGCTGCAGCAGCGTCTCCTGGTCATCGATCCCAACGGTGTTCCGTTGCGCACCCAGCGACTGATCCCCACCGGCGAGGCGGTCACGGCGCTGGCGCGCTACGGCGTGATCCTCGCTGCCGACGCGCGCGGGCGCTTCTACTCCGAGTCGCGCGGGATGACCATCGTCACCGGGAAGATGCCGGTGATGAGCGATACGATCGCCCTCGTGCGCTGGGCAAGGTACGGGGTGCAGGGCGACACGCTGGCCATCCGGGTGGAACCGGCTCCGATGCCCAAGATGGACCTGGCGAATCGGTCGAAGGTGGGGATGAAGGTCCCCATCGTGGCCTACCAGCCGCGCGATACGTGGGCGGTCTTTCGCGACGGGACCGTCGCGATCCTGCGGGTGGCCGACTACCACAGCGAATGGATTGCGCCTGACGGAAAGCGCTCCGTGGGGGCGCGCCTGGCGCACGTCCCGGTCCCGGTGACCGAGCGTGACAAGGAGCGGGTGCGCAAGACGACGCGCGAGGCGTACGAATGGGGGCTCAAGCTCGGCATCTCCATGGCGGGAGCCAACGCCCGGCAGATACCGAAGATCTCGCTCGAGCTCGAAGAACCGGCGCCCTGGCCAAAGGTCAAGCCGCCATTCTCCAGCGCGCGGGCCGCCCCCGACGGTCGCCTGTGGGTGGCACGGGCGACGTCGGACGATGAGCTCGCCGAATACGACGTCGTTGCCCCTGGCGGGCGACTCGAGAAGCGCGTCCGCTTCCCCAAGGGGGTGACGCTGGCGGGCTTTGGCACGGACGTCCTTTATGCGTTCCGAAAGGACGAGGACGATCTTCGATATCTGCAGCGGTATCGCCTCCCCTGAGCGATCCCTCGGCGATCCCTCGGCGATCCCTCCTGCGCGAATCGCCTCAGAGACGGCGATGACCGCCTTCGGGGCGGCGCTATGCAACCGACGAGATGCGTGGCGCGCCGGGGCGCGACACCCCCGCTGTCATCAATCCTTAGACGTTCGTAACCTCGGTCACATCGCCGCACGCGCGGGAGGATCCCGTCCCGTCTGCCGTGACGCGCGTGGAACTTGCACAGTACATTCAGAGCGAGCGCGGCCGGAGGTGCGCGGGTACATTCTGCCGCTTTGTCGTGCTGCCCCGCACCATCACCGGCCCCTGGAGCGCCCCCCGCGCGTGACATCAGCTACCACTCAGACTCCCCTCGTCACCCTCGATGACCTCCGCTCCGCCGCTGCCATGCTGCGCGGCGTCGCGGTGCGTCCCCCCCTCCTCCCCTTCGACGCCCTGAGCGGACACGCCGGAGCGTCGGTCTGGCTCAAGCCGGAAATGCTGCAGCGTGGGGGGGCGTTCAAGTTCCGCGGCGCGTATACCTACCTCTCGCGCATGGCCCCCGCCGACCGCGCCCGCGGCGTGATTGCCCCCTCCTCGGGGAACCACGCGCAGGCGGTGGCCTACGCGGCGCGCCTCTTCGGCATCCCGGCCACGGTGGTCATGCCGACTACCGTGACCGCGGCAAAACGCGGCGGTGCCGAACGACTCGGTGCGCGAGTGGTGCTGGCGGGAACGACGACGAAGGATCGCATGGACCGGGCGCTCGAACTCGTCGCCGCGGAGGGGCTGAACCTGGTACCGCCGTACGACGATGCCACGATCATCACCGGGCAGGGAACGGCCGGCCTCGAAATCGCCGAGGATCTTCCCGGCGTGACGACCGTGCTCGTCCCAGTGGGTGGCGGAGGACTCAGCGCGGGCGTCTCGGCGGCGATCAAGTACCTGGTCCCGTCGGCGCGAGTGGTTGGGGTGGAACCCTCGGGAGCCCCCAAACTGACGAAAGCGCGCGAAGCCGGTGAGCCGGTCGTCTTGCCGCACACCGAGAGTATCGCCGATGGCCTGCTCGCGGTTCGGATCGGGACGACGACCTTCGCCCATCACCAGGCGTTCATCGACGAGGTGGTCACTGTCGACGACCGCCACATGCTCGCCGCCATGCGACTCCTGATCGACCGGGCCAAGGTCGTGGCCGAGCCGAGCGGGGCGATCACGGTCGCGGCGCTCCTGGCGGGGGCCGTGACGCTGGAGCCGGGCGAGCGCGCGGTCTGCGTGCTGAGTGGCGGCAACATCGAGTGGGACGGGCTGCGGGAGCTCCTCGCCGATGCCTAGCGCTCGCATCCTCGTCGCCGACGACGATCCGTCGATCGTCCAGACCATGTCGTGGGTGCTCAAGGAGCACGGCTACGACGTGGTCACGGCGTTCCAGGGGACGCGAGTGCTGGAGCTGATGGACGAGCGCACTCCCGACCTGGTGCTGCTCGACGTGATGTTTCCTGACCTCGATGGCTACCAGATCCTCGAGCGCATCAAGGGCGACGACCGCTTTCGTGACGTTCCCGTCCTGATGGTGTCGTCGCTCCCGCCCGAGGAGGCGGCGGTGCGGACGCTCGGGCTGGGGGCGGCCGACTTCGTGAAGAAGCCATTCCGCGTGAAGGAGCTGCTGGCGCGCATCCAGGCGCAGCTCCGCATGCGCGCGATCCTCAAGTCGGCCAACGAGACGCTGCGCCACGTGGAGGAGGAACTGGAGCGGGTGCGCGAGGAGGCGGAGAATCGCCGCAAGCTCGTCGACATCCTGCACGACGTCACCGACGACCTGTCGTCCGACGAGATTTACCACCTGCTGGCGCGTCGCGTGGCACGGGCACTCGACCTCACGCACTGCTCGGTAATCCTGGCGCGCGATGGCGAACGCCCGCGGGTCGTGGCCACCGCCTTCGAGCAGGCGTCGGCGCGCAACTTCGAACTTGAACTCGATCGCTATCCCGAGATCCGCGCCGCCCTCGACACCGGGCGTCCGGTCCTGGTCGAGGACGTCATGTCGTCGCCGCTGTATGCCGACGTGCGACGACACTGGGTGCGCGACGGGACGACGGTGAGCACGCGGTCGGTGATCGCCCTTCCGTTCGCCCTCGAGCCGACCCAGGCCGGGGTCTTCTTCCTGCGCCGCTCGGTGAACGAGCCGCCCCTCACCCCGGACGACGTCGAGTTCGCCGACACCGTGGTGAAGGCGGCGGTGGTGGCGGTACAGCGCGCCAAGGTGCTGGAGTCGACGATGGCCGACAATCGCCGCCTCGAGGTGCTGGCCCACACCGACCCGCTCACCGCCGTGCTCAACCGGCGCGCACTCACCGAGCGCCTGGCGTCGGAACTCGAGCGCGTGCGCCGCTACGATTCCACTGTCTCGCTCCTCCTCATCGACATCGACCACTTCAAGCGCGTCAACGACAGCTACGGCCACCTCGTGGGTGACGACGTCCTCATGGACGTGGGGGCGCTGTTGCAGAGCGCGGTGCGCGCGGTAGACGTCGTGGCGCGCTACGGCGGCGAGGAGTTCGTCATCGCCCTCCCCGAGACGGGGCTCGCGGGAGCGACGGTCTTTGCTGAGCGCATTCGCGAACTCATCGAGGCCCATCCGTTCCTGCACGCCGGCGGGAGCCAGTTGCATCTGACGGCGAGTGTCGGCGTCGCCTCATACCCGTCGCCCGGGCTGGAGACGGTCGAGGACCTGCTGGCCACGGCCGACCAGGCGCTCTACCGGGCCAAGGCCGAGGGGCGGAATCGCGTCCGCACCTGACGCCCTTCGCTGTGCACCGGATGTGTTGTCCCCTGCTAGCTCACCTGATCGCGCTGGCGATCGCACATCATCCGATCGCGCTGGCGATCGCACCTCACGCGCAGGCCTCGTCATGCGATTTCGTGTTCCCCTCCTGACGCTCGTCCTCTCGTCGCTCCTGGTCGGGGCCTGTGCCTCGAACGCGACCTCCCAGCCTCCGCGCGACGCGCACCTGACGCAGTCGACGTATGGCGGGAAGCTCTGGGCACCCGTTGGCTTTTCGGTGAAGGAGTTCGCGAGGGTCGATCGCGTGCGCTTCATGACGACAGGCCCCGACGGGGCCGTGTACGCGTCGCGCCCGCTCGCTGGCGAGATCGTCCGGCTCGTGGATGCGAATGGCGACGGCGTGGCGGAGGGACAGTCCGTCGTCGTGCGCGGGCTCGAGCGCCCGCACGGACTCGCCTTCCACGATGGCTGGCTGTACATCGCGAATACCGGCGCCGTGGTCAGGGTCCGGCTCGACCCCAAGGCCGGAATGACCGCTGTGGGGAGGCCGGAGACGCTCGCAACCTACAGCGGCTCGGGGGGGCACTGGACGCGCACGGTCATCTTCGGCCCCGATGGCGGGATGTATGTCTCGATCGGCTCCAGCTGCAACCTCTGCGAGGAAAAGACCCCCGATCGCGCGGCGGTGATGCGCTTTGACGCCGACGGGAAGAACGGGCGCGTGTTCTCGAGCGGGCTGCTCAACGCCGTGGGCATGGCGGTGCACCCGGTCACTGGGGAGATCTGGGTCACCCAGCACGAACGCGACAACCTCGAGCCCGACCACCAGGATCTCCCGTTCGAGGAGATCAACATCCTTCGCGATGGAGGGCACTTCGGGTGGCCGTACTGCCACGGTGATCGCATCCCGAACCCCGAGTACCACGACCAGGGACGCTGCAACACCACCATTGCCCCGGCGCTCAAGATGCAGGCGCACTCCGCCCCGTTAGGCATCACCTTCCTCGACAAGGCCACCGCCTTCCCGGCGGAGTACCGCGGCGACGCACTGGTGGCGTTCCATGGGTCGTGGAACCGCGACGTCCCCACCGGGGCCAAGGTCGTGCGCATCCGCACGCGAGACGGGAAGCCGGTCGCGGTCGAGGACTTCCTGGTGGGATGGCAGGATGCCGACGGCACGCGATGGGGGCGCCCGGTGGACGTCCTCGTGATCGGCGACGGCTCGGTCCTCGTCTCCGACGACCAGGCAGGGATCATCTACCGGGTGTCGCGATGAGGCGCGGCGCCGGTGCGGCCCTGATGGTCGTGGTGTGCACGCTCGCCTCGGCGGCGATCGCTCGGGCGCAGCGCCCGAGCCTCACGGGGGGGGCGCGCCCCGGACTCGACGTGCAGCACTAT
>DAIESF010000207.1 GCA_027346425.1 Gemmatimonadota bacterium
AGCGCAAGTTCATGGACGACCTCAAGCCGTACGTCTTCAAGACGCTCGATTGCGGCGCCACGTGGACCAACATCAGCGGAAACCTCCCCGAGGGGGCGTACCTGCAGGTGCTGCGCGAAGACCCGAAGAACCCCAGCGTCCTCTACGCCGGCACCGAGACCGGGCTGTACGTGAGCGTGACGGGCGGGAACGACTGGGTCCGGTTAGGCGGCAACCTCCCCGCCGTCCCTGTGCACGAAATCCTGGTGCACCAGCGCGAAAACGACCTCATCGTCGCCACCCACGGTCGCGGGATCTGGATTCTCGACGACGCCCACGCGATCCAGGAGCTGGCCGCAGCCGCCGCCAAGCCAGTGTACCTCTTCGGCATGCGCACGGCGACGCGCTTTGCCACCAAGCAGAACAAGGGATCGCTCGGCAATGCGCTCTTCATGGGCCCCAACCCCGCCTACGGCGCGATCATCCGCTATCAACTCCGCACCAAGCCGGCCGCCGACGTGCCAGTCAAGCTCGAGGTGCTCGACAGCCAGGGCGCCCTCGTGCGCACCTTGGCCGCCATTCCGCGCGAGGCGGGGATCAACACCACCGCGTGGAACCTCGGCTACGACGCGCCGCGCCTCCGTAGGGCGATCAACCCCGACGACCCGTCGATCCAGTTCTTCGGCATGCCATCGGGGCCGCGCGTCCTCCCCGGGCGCTACGTCGTGCGGCTGACGGTCGGCGACGAGAAGGCGGAGCAACCGCTCGACGTGCGCGTCGACCCCACCTCGAAGACGACACCCGAGGCACTGCGCCAGCAGTTCACCGTCGCCATGGAGCTGCGCGAGCTGCAATCACTGGCCAACGACACGCTCCGCGCGCTCGACGGACGCAAGGCGGAACTCGAGGCCAAGCGCCGCGCGGCACAGGCGATCCCCGACGGCGGCGGTGCCGCCGCAGTGCGCGCCATCACCGGCGAGATCGCCGAGGTCGACTCGCTCCTCGATATTCTCGTCAAGCCGGCGACCGTCCCGTACTGGAGCGACGGACCGCGCATCAGCGACCGCATCGGCGCGCTCCTGCGCAACATCGACCAGGGGAACTTCGCGCCAACAGCGGCACAGCAGAAACTCGGAAAGGACCTCGCGGTCGAGTTGCGCGATGCGCTGGAACGGGTGCGGAAGTACCTTGGACGGTTCACGACGATGTAGGGGCGGGGGGGATCACCCCTGCCACCCATCGCGGCGTCGCACCGGCGCCGCGATGGGGATGGCCCCACACTCACCCGGAGCATTCCGCATGAGACGCATCCTGGCAGCGCTGGCACTCGGTGTCGTGGCAGGCGTCACACCGGCCGTCCTGCACGCGCAGGCGGCTGGTGCGACCGCGAGCATCGACGCCGTTCGCGACAACTGGAAGGGCGTGATCGACAACATCACGAAGGCAGCCGAGGAGCTGTCGGAGGCGGACTACGCGTATCGCCCGGTGGCGACCGTGCGGAGCTTTGGGGAACTGGTCGGGCACGTGGCCGGATCGCAGAACCTGATTTGCGCGGCCGCACTTGGCGACAAACAACCGGCAGAAGACGCGATCGAGAAGGCGGCAAAGACCAAGGCGGCCCTGGTGCAGGCGCTCCGCGCATCGACCGAATACTGCGCGAAGGCCTACGCGATTCCCGCCTCGTCGTACGGGAAGGGGATCCAACTGTTCGGCGGCCCCTCCACACCGTTCGGGGCGCTGGTGCTCAACGCCGTGCACGACGGCGAGCACTACGGCAACATGGTCACTTACATGCGCATGAAGGGGATGGTGCCGCCGTCGAGCCGGCGCTGACGGTCAGGCAGTCGCGCGCTCGCGGCGCGAGGCGACGAATGCGATGCCGCCGAGCACCAGCCAGACCGCGCCCACTCCCTGAGCCATCGCGCTCGCTTCGAGCAGGACCCAGATCGTCACGAGCGCGCCGACAATCGGGACGATCCAGTGCGCCACTCCCGCGACTCCCTTGCGTTGCACGAGGTAGTAGCCGACGACCGATGCGTGCAGGAGGGTGAAGGCGGCGAGCGCCCCGACGTCGACGATGGACACGAGCACCGAAAGTCCATCGTCGCGTCGTGCGGCCCACACCGCCACCGTGAGCGTGAGGAGTGCCGTTGTCGCCAGCGCCGCGCGCGGCGTTCCGTGTCTGGCGTCGACGATGGCGAGCGCCCTCGGGAGACGCCCGTCACGCGCCATTCCGAAGAGCAATCGCGCGGCCGCGGCTTGCCCAGTCATCGCCGAGAAGGCCGGCCCCACCGCCTTGGTCACGGCGAGCACCGTCGCCAGCCAGGCACCGACCGCCAGGCGAGCGACGTCGTAGAAGGCGGTTCCCTGCCGCGCCGGATTCGCGGCGAGTTCGGCTGGCGTCGTCGCGCTCAGCACTCCCACGAGGTAGGTCTGGGCCACGAAGACCATCCCCGCGGCCACGAGACAGATCACGATCGCCTTCCCCACCTGCCGCGCGTCACCTGCGCTCTCCTCGGCGAACGAGGCGATCGCGTCGAAGCCGAGGAAGGAGAGGACCGCGATCGAGATCGCCCCGGCCACCGCTCCAGCGCCTAACGTCCCCATTCCCGCGAACGGCGTCGCCCAGGGGCGCTGCGGTGTCCCCGTGGCCAGCACGACGACCGCGCTCACCATGAAGACCGCAAGGACGGCGATCTCGGCGTACAGGACGAGCCGCCCCGCGCGCGCCGCGACCCCGATACCGCTGAGGTTGAGGTACGTCGTCACCGCGAAGGCCACCACCGTGAACAGCCACGCCGGGACACTGGGGACGAGCGCGTGCAGCGCGATTCCCGAGAAGAGGTATGCGACGGCGGGAATGAGGAGGTAGTCGAGCATCGCCATCCACTCGGCGATGAAACCCGCTGGGCGCCCCAGCCCCTCGCTGGCGTACGCGAAGACCGATCCCGCATGCGGGATCATGCGCGACATCTGCGCATACGACCACGCCGTGCACGCCATCGCCAGTGTCGCCAGGACGTAAACCAGGGCCACCGCCCCGTCTGCACGCGCATCGAGGACGCCGAATACGCCGACCGGTGCGAGGGGGCCGATGAACAGGAGTCCGAAGACGACCAGGTCGCGGAGCGAGAGGTTGCGGCGGAGCGACGCGCGTGCAGCTGCTGGGGTCGGCATGCGGGGACGCTACGCAGGCGCCAGCGCATGCGCCAGACGACGTGTGCACGGTAGGCACAACCGGGTTAGAGGATTCTGAACGCGATCCCGGGGGGCGCGCCCTACCCCTTATCCCGCACTGCCGTCAACTTCGCACGAGATCGCTCATCCCGAGTTTCATCGCCGCAGGTACCTGGCCACATGACACACTTCTTTCGCCGCCTTTCGGGGCGTGCGCTGCGCGCCGCCGCGGTGCTCGCCCCCCTCGCCTTCGCGTCGCTCCCGCTCGTCGCGACTCCGCTCTCGGCGCAGCCGCCGAGTCTCCGCCCCGACGTGATGGGGACGCACGCCGCGCTCACCTCGGACCATGTGCTGGCGACAGCGACCGGCGCCGAGGTGTTGCGGCGCGGCGGTAATGCGGTCGATGCGGCGATCGCCATGGCCGGCGTGCTCGCCGTGGTGCGCCCGCACATGAACGGAGTGGGCGGCGACAACTTCCTCCTCATTCGCATCGCGAAGACGGGGAAGGTGTACGCGCTCAATGGATCGGGGCGCGCGGGAAGTCGCGCCACGCCTGCCTTCTTCGCCGCCAAGGGACTGTCGAAGGTCCCCGGGACGGGGATCCTCTCGGTCTCCGTCCCCGGTGCGGTACAGTCGTGGGAGGACGCCTTGCGACGCTTCGGCACCACCACGCTGCAGCAGGCGCTACAGCCGGCCATCCGCTACGCCGAGCAGGGGTTCCCTGTGTCCACGCGCCTCTCGCTCGACATCGCCGCCGAGGCGAAGAAGGTCGCCGCCGATACGGCGCTGGCCCGCACCTTCCTCGTCAATGGCGCGGCGCCGGCGCCGGGGACGCTCCTCGTGCAGCGCGAACTCGGGGCCACGCTTCGCGCCATTGCGGCTGGCGGTGCGCGCGCATACTACCGCGGCGCCACGGCCAGGAAGATTGCCGCGTTCATGGAACGCGAAGGGGGGCTCGTGACCGCGGCCGACCTCGCGAAGCACAGTTCGACGTGGCAGGAGCCAATCAGCACCACCTATCTCGGGAAGCGCATCCTCGCCTTCCCCCCCAACACCCAGGGGGCGACGTTTCTGGAGATGCTCAACCTCGCCGAGCTCGGCGACCTGACGGCGATGGGACGCACCTCCGCCGACTACGTGCACACGCTGGTGGAGGGAGCCAAACTGGCGTATGCTGATCGCGACCGCTACATCGCCGACCCCGCCTTCGCCGACGTCCCCCTCGCGCGCCTCCTCTCCAAGGGGTATGCCCGTGAGCTAGGGCAGCGCATCAAGCGCGACACCATCGCCTCGGCGTCGGCGGGCGATGGGACACGCGACGGCAACGGCGACACGATCTACCTCACCGTCATCGACAAGGACGGCAACGCCGTCTCGATGATCCAGTCGCTCTTCGCCTCGTTCGGGAGCGGTCGCATGGTTCCGGGCACCGGGATCATCCTTCACAACCGCGGCGCCCTTTTCTCACTCGAGGCGTCGCACCCCAACATCGTCGCCCCGGGCAAGCGCCCGTTCCACACGCTCAGTCCGGCCATGGCGCTCAACGACGATGGCTCGCTCTTCGCGTCGTTCGGGACGCCCGGGGGCGACGGGCAGCCGCAAACCCTCATCCAGATCCTCAACAACGTCCTGCGATTCGGCATGACGCCGCAGCAGGCGGTGGAGGCGCCGCGCTGGCGTGTGTTCGGCGCCGGACGTTTAGGGGTGGAGCCCGGGTTGAGTGACGAGGTCCGCGCAGAACTGGCACGCCGCGGGCAGCGCGTCACGGTGCAACCGCCGAGCGCCGAGTTCGGCGGGGCGCAGATGATCGTCATCGACCCGCGGTCGAAGGCGCGAATGGTCGGGTCCGACTACCGTCGCGAAGCGTACGGAATCGCGTGGTGAGCGCGTGGTGAGCGCGTGGTGACCACGCGCTGAACGAGCGGGGGGCGCGCGCACCACGGCGGTGCGCGCGCCCTTTCCCATCGTCGCTAGTGCTTGTCGTGAACCATCTTCGGCGCACCCTCGGCGAACGAGTATCCCGTCTTGGGGCACTTGACTGCGGGGTTGGTCGGCGAGAAGACGCCCGAGGGATTGTCCTTCCACAACCAGACGTGCAGGTCGTAGTGGTGGAGCTCAGTGGGCATGAGCGGCTTGTGCCCTTCCATCGGACCCTCGAGTGTCTTTCCGAAGATCGTCGGCGGTCCGTTCGGAGCGAGCGCCGCCGGGACGAACCACTCGGCGGCCGCCAGCTTGAGCTTGTCGCCCGAGGGTTCGTAGATGAGCACCTGCGGCTTGGCCGGGTCGAGCTTGGGGCCGACCGCCTGCGGATTCAGGAAGTGCACCCCCATCCCCCCGGGCTTGTACTGCATCGTCCCCTCCGCGCTCCCCTGCGGGTACTCGATGCAGCCCAGCAGCGACATGTAGCCGTCGTGAACCGCCATGACGGGGTCGCGGTACTTGTCGAGTGCCGCTCGAACGCGGGTCAGCTCGGGGGTGAGGGACGCCTGCGACGTGGACGCCGCCGGACCTTGTGCTGCGGCGAACTGTACCGGGAACGGCAGGAGGAGCGCTGTGACCAGGGCGCGCCGGAGGAAACCGGAGGATCGCGCCCGTCCTGAGGATGCATACTGCATTGCTGTACGCCTCGCTCTGAGAGGGAGGTGAACCGTGCGGGTGTCTGGTCGCCCCGTCAATGGCTGGACACGAAGTTTCGCAGAGACCGATCGGGCTGGCCGGAACCGGATCCCTCGCGCGAAGGCGTCGAAGCGCGGCGGTGTCGCGCTACTCCTCCGGCTCGTCGCCCATCCAGAAGCGCGGTCCCGCGCCCCGTGACGCCATCCGATCGCCCGGATTGAGGATGTGACAGCGCTCGAGCGAGAGGCATCCACAGCCGATGCAATCGGTGAGTCCGCGCTGCAGCCGATGCAGCGCCTCGATCTCCGCCGCGATCCGCTCGCTCCAGGTCGCGGAGAGGCGCGCCCATTCGTCGGCGCGCGGGGGACGGCCGACGGGGAGCGTGTCCAGCTCCATCTTGATCTCCTCCAACGACAGCCCCACGCGCTGGGCGAAGACGATGAAGGCCACGACACGCGTCATGCCGCGCGGATAGCGACGATGCCCGGCGGGGGTGCGGGTGGAGTGGATCAACCCGCGCTCCTCGTAGAAGCGCAGCGCCGACGTCGCGACGCCGGTTCGCGCGGCAAGCTCGCCGACCGTGAGCATTGCGGGAGCCCCATGCGGCTGGGTCGATCCCCGTGGTGTCTGCATGGATGCAGATGCTACCAGCCCACCCCCTTGACTTCAAGTACACTTGAAGAATTAGGATCCGCCCTCGCGGCGACGATCTCGCGCCGCGCGTGCCACGATCACCCCCTCATGACCATGACCTTCGAGCTTCTCGTCCTCCGCCTCGTCCATATCCTGGGCGGAATCTTCTGGGTGGGCAGTGTCCTCTTTACCACCGTCATCCTCGTCCCGGCCCTCGCCGCGTCGGGGGCCAATGTAGGGCTCGTCATGTCGGCGGTGCAGAACCGACGGTACCTGACGTTCCTCCCGGCCGTCGCGGTCACGACCATCCTCTCGGGGCTACGTCTCCTCTGGATCAACTCGGCGGGCTTTTCGCCGGGCTACTTCCACTCCCCCCAGGGGCTCGCCTTCTCGCTCGCCGGCACGGCGGCCACGATCGCCTTCCTCAGCGCGATGCTGATCGTTCGCCCGTCGGCCGCACGCTCGGCGGCGCTGGGGCAGACCGTGGGGAACGCTCCCGACGACCAGCGTTCTCGACTGGCGCGCGAGTTGGCCGCGCTTCGCCGCCGACACGCCATGGCATCGGCGGTGACGCTGACGCTGCTGGTGATGGGTGCGGGCGGAATGGCGGTCGCGCGTTACCTCCCGTGAGCACGCTGGCGTGTGAGCACGCTGGCGTGTGAGCACGCTGGCGTGTGAGCACGCACACGTATGAAGGCGGAGTCGGCGTGAGGTGACACGGGCGAGTCGGCAAGCACCGCGCCTGGCCCGCCTTGCCCTCGCGTCGCACGCGTCGCAGCTTGGCCGGCGACCCCACCGGTACGGGAGCGCGTTTCGCCGCCGCGCGCCACCCCGGCAGATGGTACCCGCCTGCAGCTGCAACGGAGTCCAATCGATGCATCGTCCGCGCCCCCGCCTCCACCTCCTGCTGTCGGTGGCCTGCATCCCCTTGCTGCAGCCACAGGTGGCGGCGCAGTCGCCCACGTCGGCCGACGAGCGCCTGCGCGCGGTGTACAACGCCGAGTGGAGCTGGCGGCAGAAGGAGATGAGCGATGACAGCGGGTATTTCCCGCGCGTCGACGCGGCCACGCAGCAGGCGCACCTCGCCTACTGGACCCGCGCGCTCGCCGAGGTCGACGCCATCCCGTTCGCCGAGCTGTCGGCGGAGGAGAAGATCAACGCCCAGGTCTTCCGCACGTCGATCAAGGCCATGGTCGATGACGTGCGTTTCAAGACGTACGAGGCGCCCTTCAACAGCGACACCTTCTTCTGGACCGAGTTCACGCCGCGGCAAGGATTCCAGAAGTCGGACGAGTACCAGCGCTACCTCTCCCGCCTGCGCGACGTCCCGCGCTATTTCGACGAGCAGATGGTCAACATGCGTGCCGGGCTGGCGCGCGGCTTCACCATCCCGCGCGTCAGCGTTGTCGGGCGAGACAAGACGATCGAACCCTACGTGAAGGGCGACAGCACCAATCCGCTGTTCCTCCCCTTCACGCAGATGCCGTCGTCGATTCCCGCCGAGCAGCAGGCGGCGTTTAGGCGCGAAGCGGCGACCGTCGTGCGTGACATCGTCGCCCCCGCGTATGCGCGGCTGCTCACGATGATGCGCGACGAGTACCTCCCGAGGGCGCGGACCACGCTCGCCGCCACCGCCATGCCCGACGGCGCGGCGTACTATCAGGCGATGATCGAGAAGTACACCACGCTCACCCTGACGCCGCAGCAGATCCACGACATGGGGGTAGCCGAGGTGGCGCGCATCCGCGGCGAGATGATCGCCACCATGAAGCGCGCGGGGTTCACGGGGACGCTGCCGGAGTTCATGACATTCCTGCGCACCGATCCGCAGTTCTACGCCAAGACGCCGCGCGAACTCCTTGCCTACTCGGCGTATGTGGCCAAGAAGGCCGACTACAAGTTGCGCGAGACGATCGGCTATCTCCCGCGCTACCGGCACGGGATCATCCCCGTCCCCGAGGCGCTCGCCCCCATCTACACCGGGGGGCGCGGCGGGCTCGAGGCGTGCATGATGAACACCTACAACCTTCCGGCGCGCCCGCTCTACACCATCGCCGCCCTCACGCTGCACGAGTGCACCCCGGGACATTCGTTCCAGGCGGCGCTCGCCCTCGAGGGGCCGCCGCGTCCCGCTTTCCGCAATGCCATCTACTTCTCCGGATACGGCGAGGGGTGGGGGCTCTACACGGAGTGGCTGGGCACCGTGATGGGGATCTACGAGACGCCCTACGAGGATTTCGGGCGCCTGACCTACGAGATGTGGCGCGCCGCCCGTCTGGTCATCGATACCGGCATTCACCAGTTTGGGTGGACCCGGCAGCAGGCCGTCGACTACCTCACGGAGAATGCCGCCCTGTCCGAGCACGAGATCAACACCGAGATCGACCGGTACATCTCGTGGCCCGGGCAGGCGCTGGCCTACAAGCTGGGGGAGATGCAGATTCGCCGGCACCGCCGCGAGGCCGAGGCCGCGTTAGGCGCGGCGTTCGACCAGCGGCTCTTCCACGACGCCATCCTGGCGCTGGGCTCCGTTCCGCTCCCCGTGCTCGAGGAGCGGATGAAGCAGTTCATTGCCGACGGTGGAAAGAACCCGACGGCGGCGCCGGCCAAGCCGTAGCCGGCATCCCGACCTCAGCTCCCGGCGCCCACCATGTGCGCCGGGAGACGGGCGGCGATGACGCGTCCCCGCGCGCACTCCACCTCGCCGGCGGTCACGCTCATCGTCACCACGACCTTGCGCTCTCCCACGTCCTCGGGGCGGGCGCGCAGGACGAGCTCGACGCCCATCGGGGTCGGCTTGAGGTAGTCCACGTGGAGCGACGCGGTCACGAAGCGACGGGTCGGGTCGCGACCGGGGACCTCGCCAGCCGCAACCATCGTGGCGGCGGCGGCGGTCGCCATGGCGTGGCAGTCGACCAGCGAGGCGATGAGCCCGCCGTACACGTACCCCGGCATCGACAGGTGATACGGCGCCGGCATGAAGCGGGCGACACACTCGCCGTCGTGCCATTCGCTCTTCACGTGCAGGCCGTGGGCGTTGAGGCGACCGCACCCGTGGCAGTGCGAGTAGTCGTCGGGGTAGAGATCCTGGAGGGCAGTCATCTATCGAGGGTTGGTCGTGGAGTTGTGGACGCAGTCCAGCTCCTGCTGCCGCGCACTCA
>DAIESF010000235.1 GCA_027346425.1 Gemmatimonadota bacterium
ACACTCGTACAACTACTAGTCCTGCCCCGTCGCCCTCCGGTCGCGTTTGTGCGACAATTCGCGCTCGGCACAGGAAAGGGGGGTGACCACAGGTGATCACCCCCCGCCATATCTACGCTTATCTGGCGCGCTTATCGCAACAGCTACTCGGCATCATCGCGCCGTAAAAAGATCATAATGCGGTTTTGTCATCCGCAGCGATCTCGTGAGAGCCCGAAGCCTCGTCGGCACCGTGCCCCTCGGGGGGAAGCATGATCGCGAACCGCATCAGCCCCCACTCGGTCGTGATCCCCAGCGCCTTCCGGATGCTGGCCCGGTGAAACTCCACGGTCCGCGGCGACACACCTAGCGCCTCGGCGATCTCACCAGTCGACTTCCCGTCGCCGATGAGGCGCAGGATCTGGAGGTGACGCGGGGTGAGCCGGTCGAGCGCCGGGTGCTCGAGCGCCGCTGAACCGCGGATCGCCCGACGGGGAACCCGGGGCGAGATGAAGGTCTCCCCTGCCAGTACGGCGCTGATCGCCCGGTTCAGCTCGTCGGCCGATGCCTCCTTGGGGATGAAGCCGTGCGCCCCCTTCTGGATGGCGAGGTCGGCGATGGCGCGCTCCACGTGCATGGTGACCACGAGGATCCTGAGCTCGGGGAATGCGCGAACGATGTCGGGGAGGAGCTCCAGGCCGTTGCGATGCGGCATGGAGAGGTCGAGCAGGAGGATCTCGGGCCGGGTACGCTCGATCTCGTCGAGCACTTCGCGACCATCGTTCACGACGCCGACGACCAGGAGGCTCGGGTTGAGCAGGGAGCGCAATCCCTGGCTCATGAGCGGGTGATCGTCGCAGATCAGGACGAGTGAACGACGCATGCGGACTTCCTATCCCCTGAGCGGGACGCTGACGCGAATGGTGGTCCCCTCGCCGGGCTTGGACCAGATCTCGAAGCGCCCGTCGGCCAGGCGCGTTCGCTCGGCCATGGAAATGAGACCCAACCCCGCGCTGCTGGCGGGGTCGGTGGTGACGAAGCCGCGCCCGAAGTCCTGGATCGCCAGCTCGATGGCCGAATCGGTGGAAGTGGCGGTGATGCGGGCGCGCTTGGCGCCGGAGTGCTTGGCTACGTTACGCAGCCCTTCCTGCGCAATGCGGTAGAGCATGAGGGCGCGCTCGCGCGAGAGTTCCGAGGCGCGTCCGTCGTCGGAGAAGCTGGTCTCCACCTCGATGCCCGACGAGCGGTGCGTATCGGCGGCGAGCTGGCTGAGGGCGGGGACGAGCCCCGCCTGGTCGATGATCGCCGGGTGCAGGCGATGGGCCACCCGGCGCAGCATCACACCCAGGTCCTGCAGTTCCGAACGCAGGGCGTCGACACGGACGGGGGTGCGATCGGCGCCGTTCACCGCGTGATCGCCCGAATCCCACTCGCTGAGTTCGTGTTGCAGGATGGCGACGCGCTGGAGGGCGTCGTCGTGCACCTCACGCGCCACCCAGGCCCGCTCCTCCTCGTGCGCCTCGAGGAGCTTCTTCGCGTAGCCGCGATGGAGCCGCAGGTTGTGCCGCTGGTAGATGACGAGCGCAGCGGCGAGGGCGGCGGGGATGACGCCGATCGCCAACACGGCGGCTAGGTAGATCCAGAAGAGTTGTTCGGAAGTGGGCACCGCATCCCTCTCCAGATCAGGATGAAGGCGAGGACATCACCAGCAGCACGCACGAGGTACACGCGCCGCATGGCCTCCAACTGGTCGGATCCCATCGCCGAGACAATCGGGTCGGTCGCAACGAGCAACCCGAAATACAGCAATACCCCCAGCGTCGTCCAGAGCCAGTCGCGATTGGAGACGCGCTCCGGCGTCTCGGCCACGTTGGCGATCAACGTGTACGCCGTGAACGCCATGATCAGGAGTGCGCGAAACGGGCCGGAGAAGGTCTTGAACGTCGCCAGTTCGCCAGCCGCAATGGCAATCCCCACGTAGGTGGCGATCACGAGCGGGATGGCGACGCGGAGCGTGAGGCGCATCACCGGGCGCACCTGCCAGTGCGAGAGGGCCCAGAGCAGGATTGCATCTTCCACCGGTTGCAGGACAGTGAAGAGCCACAGGTTGTTGCCAAGGGCCGCGGCGAGCGCGATCTGCAGCAGGTCGGCGAGGAAGAAGACGACGCACCAGACCACGATCCAGCGCCGCGCCGCGGTGGCGGCGCGCCAGCGCGGCACGACGGCGAGCGGCGGCAGCAACTGCGCGAGCGTTGCTGCCGCCGGGAAGGCGATGTCGATGAAGGTCACGGCTATGATGCGGGAGCGTCAGCCTCGCAGCGCGCTCATCGTCTCTGGGCAGTACGGCGGGCACGGCCAGTGCTGGTCGAGCACCGTCGAGCCGGCG
>DAIESF010000237.1 GCA_027346425.1 Gemmatimonadota bacterium
CGGGTCGAGGGCGCGCGCCGGATCGGCCGGGAGCAGTTCCTCCACCTTCTTCACCCCGAGCGTCGCGACCAGCCGGGCCCGCAGCACCTCCGACGACCCGTTGGCGACGCCCGACAGACCGGTCGCGCGCGCGAGCGGAACCTCCACGCTCCACGGCTCCGGGCGAAAGCCCAGCAGCCCGAACTCGGGAGGGAGCGAATCGCCGGCTTGCGCGATGTAGGCATTCACCCCGCCCACGAAGGCGGTCACGATGGCCTTGGTGTCGGGGGCGTACGACGCCCACTCCTTCGCCATGTCTCCGCGATACTTGAAGGTGCGGGCAAAGCGGTCACGATCCACCGCGGCGGGGCCCAGCACCTCGGCCAGCCGCCCTTCTCCCGCGCGCCGCCACATCTCCATCTGGAAGAGCCGGTCCTGCGCGACCACAAAGCCCTGCGCGAAAAAGAGGTCGTGCGTGTTCTTCGCATAGATGTGCGGCACCCCCCAACGATCGCGCCGCACTTCCACCGGGGCGCGCAACCCGCGGACGTCGAGGGTCTGCTGCGCGGGCCCCTGCACCACGCGCCATGCCAGCGCGCCTGAACCGACGAGCGCCACCGCGCCCGCCACGATCATTATCCGATTCGAAACCATCACCAGGGATCCACGCACAGGGTGAGCGAATGCGCCCGGGGGCGCCCAGCGGAAAGACTGCCCTCGCCACCACGAAGGCGGTAGGGGGCACCGCCGCCCCGATGTGAGAAGAACTCGCAGAACCCCGCCGGAAAAAGGAAAAGGAAGAGGCGGGGCCGCGCCGTGGCGCCACCCCGCCCCTCGTCTTCTCGTTATCTCCTCTCCCGCCCTACTTGATCCAGTGTCCCAACCGCCCCCAGCGGATCGCGGTGATCCCCGGGAGCGGGCGCCCGCTGTCCGGGTCCCACGAGTAGTACACGAAGAGCGGTCGCCCCCGGATGTTCTCGCGCGGGACGAAGCTCCAGTAGCGCGAGTCCTTCGAGTTGTAGCGATTGTCGCCCATCATGAAGTAGTGCCCCACCGGGACGACGAACGGCCCCCAGTTGTCGTGCGTGGGCTGCCCCGGTGCCGGGCCGAAGCGCGACGCCTTGAGCCCGACCTCCTTCTGCCAGTCGAACAGCGGGCTCACCTCGTTGGGATCGCCGACCTCCGACGATGCGCCGTATCCCTGTCGCTGCTCGATCCCGTTCACGAAGAGCTTCGCGTCACGCATGTAGAGCGTGTCGCCCGGCATCCCGACGATGCGCTTGACGAGCGTCGGCGTCGGATCCCACGGTTGGTCGATCTGCGGCGGCGAGACGAAGACGGCGATGTCGTAGCGCGCCGGCTCCGCGTACCCGGGGAGGTTGATGCTGCTGAACGGGATGTGCGGGCCGTAGCGCAGCTTGTTCACGAAGAGCCAATCCCCCACCAGCATCGACGGGATCATGCTCCCGGAGGGGATGCGATACGCCTCGAAGAAGAAGGCGCGGATGAAGAAGAAGAGGAGGACGGCCCCCAGGATCCCCTTCACGTTGTCCCAGAGTGCGCTCGCCGAGAAGGACGAGCCGCTCTTCTTCTTGCGCGACTGGGCGACGACGTTGCTCGACTTTGACGACTTCTTGGCGGCCATGCGGGGATACGAAGCGGGTGGTGTGGTGCCCGGAATCTAATTACGACTTCGGCGACGCCGTGTTCCAGATGCGCGAGAGGCGCGCCTCGCAGGGGAGACGCGCCTCTCGGGAGCAGCGATGTACCGCTGGTTACTTCTTGAGGTGCTTGTTGACGAGGGCGGTCATCTCGAACATCGAGACCGTCTTCTTGCCACCGAACACCTTCTTCAGGTTCTCGTCGGCGTTGATGTTCCGCTTGTTCTTGGTGTCCTGGAGCTTGTTCTTGTGGATGTAGCCCCAGAGATCCTTGGCGACCTGGGAACGCGGACGGGGCTTGGGGCCGATGACGGCGGCGAGCTCCGCGGTCGGCGTCATGGGGGCCATGAACGCCGGATTCGGCTTCCGCTTCGCAGCGGGCTTCTTCGCAGCAGCCTTCTTCGCGGGCGCCTTCTTGGCGGCAGCCTTCTTCGCGGGCGCCTTTTTCGGCGCAGCCTTCTTCGCAGCGGCCTTCTTCTTAGCGGCCATCTTTTCTACTCCTGAGTGATGGAAGCGTGAGTTCCCCCGGTGGAAACCACGAAATCTTCGCGCCAAAAAACTAAGAGCGAACGTCAGAGACGCAATAGGGAAGTGGGACGTCTCCCCTATGAAGACGGGCAATTTCCCTAGGAGAATGCGCGTCCGTGCACGCCGCGCACGCTATTTCCCCGGGGGAAAACGCGGTTTCTCCCGGGGGAAATGGACGTCACGTCACCGAAACGCGGTGCGCAACCACTCCACCAACGCTGCGAGAACATCCGTGCGCACGCGTGGATCGGGGAGCGCCGCGTACCCAGCGGGATTGCCATCCGCGTCCTGCACGAAGAGGTGATTTGCCTGGGGAAAGAGGCGTCGCGTTACCCGACGATTCCCCCCGGCGCGCAGGGCGCGCTCGAGCGCTGCCGCCTGCTCCGACGTCACCTGTTGATCCGTTTCTCCCTGCAGGATGAGCGTCGGCACCTTCACCTTGCCCGCGGTGACGAGCGGATCGTAGTCCAGGAAGCACTTCACCCAGGGCTGCGCCTTCCCCAACGAATCGATCGTCCCCTCGACGGTGCGTAGCGCCGAATCCTTCTGTGTCGCCGAGAGCGACGCATTGCGCGCGACCGCCGCACCCAGCTGGTAGCGGAGAATCTCGCGCCCCGTCTTCGCCGGCCCCGCCATGAGGACGATGCCTCGCAGCGACGGCTCGTCGACCGCAACCATCGGCGCGATGAGGCCGCCCTCACTGTGCCCGACGAGCGCCAGTCGCGTCGTGTCGATCTCGCGCCGAGTCCGCAGGTAGGCGAGGGCGGCACGGATGTCGGCGGCGAAATCGGCGCTCGTCGCCGTCGCGTGATTCCCCGTCGATCCCCCCCACCCCCGGTCATCGAGGCGCAGCACGGCGATCCCGTTGCGCCCGAGGGTGTCGGCAACCTGACGGAACGGGCGATAGCCCTTCACGAG
>DAIESF010000242.1 GCA_027346425.1 Gemmatimonadota bacterium
GCGGTGCCGACACGAGGCGGCGTCCGCCCACACGCCCCGAATCGAGGACGAAGCGCATCCACTTCGACATGTCGGCGACACTGGACCAGATGGAACCAGCCGGAGAGACCGGGTCGGTCGTGCGATTCTCGATCACGCGCAGGGTGTCGTCGATCACGTTGTGCGGTGTGGCGACGTTGGGCTGTCCGGCGGTGGACGCCACGGTGGGAAGCGTCTCCTGCATCCCGAGCGGGGCGAAGATGCGCGCGCGCACGAAGTCCTCCCACGACGTCCCGGTCGCCGCGCGCAACACCTCGCCGGCCATCAGGTACTGCACGTTGTGGTACGCGTACTGGTTGCGGAACGACGCCGTCGGCTTGAGCCAGCGCATGCGCCGGATGATCTCGGCGGGGGGGTAGTCATTCCCCCCCCACAACTGGTCGGCACCGGGGAGCCCGGTGTGGTGCGTGAGGAGGTCGCGCACCGTCATCTCGCGCGTCATCACCGGGTCATACAGCTGCAACGACGGGAGATGACGTTGCACCGGATCCTCGAGCGACAGCTCGCCGCTGTCGGCCGCCATGAGCACGGCGAGGGAGGTCATCGCCTTGGTGGTCGAGCCGATCGCAAACCTGGTGTGGATGTCCACCGGCTCCGGGCGTCCGAGCGTCCGCACGCCGTATCCCTTGACGAAAAGCACCGAGTCGCCGGAGACGACGGCGATGGCCAGCCCCGGGATCTCCCACGCCTTCACCGCCTGCGACACGTAGCGGTCGAAGGCCGTGAGGTCCGGGCGCTGGGCGACTGCGTTAGGCGCGGCGAGGGTGACGGCGGCGGCGAGGACGGCGGGGAGGATGGACGGGCGCATGGGCGGAGGTTGGAGGCGCGCCCAATCTACGCCGCGTCATCCGAGTCGCGCGAGCAGCTGTCGCAGGATCCGCTCGGTCAGCCCCCACACCACATGCTCGCCCACCACGAAGCTCGGCACCCGCCAGGTGGCGCCGCGCACGTGCACCGACGACTCGCGGCTGTGTGCCGGATCCCCGAGCAGCCCGAGGGGAACCCAGAACGCCTCGGCGACCTCGTCGCTGAGGACGAGCGCCGGCTGGTGGTCGAGGACGACGACCACCGGCGTGATGATGATGGGGGGGAGCGAGGAGGTGCGGGGGCGCAGCTCGTCCAGCGTTCCGAGGACGAGCCCGGTCGCGGCGAGGTCGACCCCCGTCTCCTCCCACGTCTCGCGGAGCGCCGTCCCCAGGAGCGATTCGTCGTTAGGCGACCACCGCCCCCCCGGGAGGGCGATCTGCCCGCTCCACGGGTCCCCCACGCGCTCGGCGCGCCGGATCATGAGGAGCTCGACCTCGTCGCCATCGGCCGGACGCAGGGTGACGGCCACGGCGGCGCGCGCCGGCTCGCCGTCGGCCTCGGCCGCGGCGCCGGGGGACTCGGCCAGCACCCCGGCCAGGTGCCGGAGCCGCGGATGCGAGAGGCGGGGGTCGTGGTGCATGGGCGTCGCGCGGCCGGTCAGCTCTCGATCTCCCCCCCGATCGACATCCATCCCTTGATCCCGCCGCTCAGCGAGGACACGTCGTGGTACCCCATCTGCTCCAGCGACTCGGCGGCGAGCGCCGAGCGGTTACCGCTGGCGCAGTAGATGATGATCTTGCGGTCGCGGGCGACCGCCTTCTCGATGCTGGACTCGAGGATGCCGCGCGGCATGAAGAGGGCCCCGGGGATGCGCCCGAGGTTCCATTCGTTAGGCTCGCGGCAGTCGACGAGGATCGTCTCGGGATGTGCCCGGCGCAGCTGCATCGCCTCCTGCGGCGTGACCTGGGTGATGCGCGCGCGCGCCTCGGTGAACAGCTCTGCCGCCGACTTGTACTTCATGAACCTGCTCCGACCGGTGGTGGGCGTCGCCGTCGGGTCCATTTGGCGCCTCGCGCCCGATGCGACATCCTCGTAGTTTGGGCGCGTGTCTCTCACAACGAAAGTCCTCATCGCGCTCGCGCTGGGTATGGCGGTCGGCATTGCCATCTCCGTCGCTCAGAGCCCCACGCTCTCCGCCCTCGTCCCGATCGTCGAACCGCTGGGGACGCTCTGGATCAACGCCATCCGCATGACGGTGGTCCCGCTGGTCATGGGGAGCATCATCGTCGGTGTCACATCGGCGCCGGACACGCGCACCATCGGGCGGATCGGGACGCGGGCGCTGGTCTTCTTTCTCGTCGTCCTGGTCATCGCCGGGACGTTCGCCGCGGTGGTGACACCGCCCCTGATGGCGCTGATCCCTCTCGACCCGGCGGCCGTCGCCTCGTTGCGAGAGAGCGGGGCGACGGCCGCCTCGGCCGCCTCGGAGAGCGTCAAGAAGATCCCGACCTTTGCGCAATGGCTCACCGATCTCGTCCCGGTCAACCCGGTGAAAGCGGCGGCCGATGGCGCCATGCTCCCGCTCATCGTCTTCTCCGTCTTCTTCGGACTGGCGATCACGCGCCTAACGCCCGACGCGCGCGACCTGATGACGCGCTTCTTCCGCGGCATTGCCGATGCGGCGCTCACGCTGGTGCGCTGGGTGCTGGACGCCGCCCCGATCGGTGTCTTCGCACTCGCCGTCCCGCTGGCGGCCAAGCTCGGACTGTCCGCGGCCGGCGCCCTCATCGGCTACATCGTCGTCACCGCAGTCGTCCTGACCGTCTTCTCCGCCGTCTTCCTCTACCCCCTCGCCATCATCGGCGGGCGTGTCGGACTCGGCGACTTCGCCCGCGGGGCCTTCCCGGGGCAGGCGGTGGCCTTCAGCGCGCGCTCCTCGCTCGCCGCGCTCCCGGCGATGATGGAGAGCGCCCGCTCGCGCCTCAAGCTCCCCGAGGGGATCACCGCCTTCTTCCTCCCCCTCGCCGCGTCGACGTTCCGGGTGGGCGGGGCGTTAGGCCTCACCACCGGGGTGGTCTTCATCGCCCGCCTGTACGGGATCGACCTGGCGCCGGCGCAGATGGCGACGATCGTCCTCACCGTCGTCCTCACGACGTTCTCGGTCCCGGGCATCCCGGCCGGGTCGATCATCGTCATGGTCCCCGTCCTCCTGGCGGCCGGGCTCCCGGTGGCGGGAATGGGGATCCTGCTCGGCGTCGATACCATCCCCGACATGTTCCGCACGACCGCCAACGTGACCGGCGACATGGTGGCCGCGGCGGTGCTCGGTCGCGGTGAGGAGCGCGAGGGGGCGGCTACGCCCCCGGCTTCTTGAGACAGCGCTCGACAAACGCGTCCTTCGCCTCGCCCGGATTGGCGGCGGTCTCGAAGAACGCCCCGAGGAATTCCCGTGCATCGCGCACTTCGCGGTCGTCCAGTCCCGGGATCTCCGCGGGGAGGGCGAGGATCTCCGCCTGTCGTGCCGTGAAGCGCGCCAGGCTTGGCGCGATCTCGTCCCACGTGCGGCATGGCCCGCGGTACAGCCGCTCGCGGACGTTGCGGATTTGCAGCTGCGGAGCCGGGGCCGCGTACGGGGCATTCACCAGTCCCGAGAAGTCGAAGTCGTAGGGGATGGGGTAGACGCGCGACGAGTCGTCGACGACGAGGCGGACGTTGTGCAGGGCGTAGATCGACCAGTCGGTGTTCCCGATCAGGTACTCGAAGATCGCCATCTGGTCGAGGGTGGCGAAGTCCATGTCGGCGAACAGGGCGCGCCGGAACTCGCGCAGGCGCCCCCCCTGCCGGGCGGCCATCTCGTCCTCATTCTCGATCCACATCGCCGTCCGCGTGTCGATCGTCTTGCCGCTGGCGGAGGCGACGTAGGTGCCGGTGGCGAGACGCGCCTGGAATGAGCGCGGCGTGACCGTGCTGAAGATGCGGTAGGCGAGGTACTCGCGGCGGAGGAGCTGCTCGTAGCGGTGGTCGTCCTGGCAGTGCCCCCCGAGCTTGAGCGACTTCTGCCCGTCGAACGGCGTCCCATCGGTTTCCTTGCCCTTCCCCGGGAACGTCACGAGGAGGTTGACGAACTTGCACGTACTGCGCTTGAGGCGGAAATGCCCGCGTGTGCGCAGCTGCACCGGGATGCGGCGCTCGGCGCCCGCGGCGTCACGCACCAGGAGCGTCCCCGCGTATCGTGTCTTGCTCGTCGAGTCCCGGTTCTTGGAGATGGCGCCGAAGTTGGCGATGAGGGTGAAGGGGAGCGGGGCGCGTTCGGCGAAGAGCGGCTGGCGCACGGCGTTGATGCTGTCCTTCACCGCCTTGGCGCGCAGCTCCTCCTTCGACTTCGGTGCCGGGGCCGCATCAGCGCCGCCCTTCTTCTTCCCCCCGTTCTGCTTGGCTCCCTTGGCCGTGGCACCGGTCGTGTCCTGGGCGCCGAGGGCGCCGGACGCGGGAGTAGGGGCGAGCGGCGCCAGGAGCCACACCGCCAGCAGCAACGCCATCACGTTCAAGTCGCGCATGTCCGGTACCTCCCGCGGCTCACATCCACTGCTCCGCCGTGGCCCTCGCCACATGCGGCACCCCGTCGCGCTCGACCACGCGCGCCACCTGGTCCAACCGCTCCCCCTTCCGCGCCCGCACGGCATACACCAGCGTCGTCTCGCTATCGGCCATGGCGCTCCGCACGAGTTCGAAGCGCTTGGCATTCGCCGCCAGGATGGCCTCGATCGTGGGGCGCGCATCGTCGGTTCCGGCGATGACGATCGTCACGCGCCCGTCGAACTTGGGGCGGTCCTCCCCCTCCTCGCCTGCGACCGCCACCTGGGACCGACGGCGCTTGACGCGCGTGGCGAGGGCGTCGAGCTGCTCGGGGGCGAGTGTCTCGAGGATCTCGCGGTCGAGCCGGGCCACAAACTGGCTGGTGCGGTTGGCGATCGCCACCGCGCGTTGCATGTGCTGCTCGGCGCGCTTCCCTTCGAGGGCAGGGGGGGTGCGGGCAAAATCGGTCTGCCAGAGGGCGAGCGCGGCGACGATGAAGAGCAGGGAGAGGACGAGCCCCACCTCGAGCTGCACCCCGCAGGCGAGCCCGAGGGCGCTGACCACGAAGACGTACACCGCGTCCTTGGAGTCTTCGAGCGTGGTGCGAAAGCGCACGGCGGCGACGATCCCGGCAAGCGAGAAGGCGAGGGCGATGCTGTTGCGCACCAGGACGGCCACTGCCGCCACCACCGCCGGGAGGAGGACGAGGGTATGCACGACCGACTGGGAGTACCCCTTCTTCTGGCGCGTGAACATGTAGACCCACGCCACGGGGAGGGCGAGGAGGATCGCAGCGACGCAGGCCACGGCGGCCAGGAGCGCCACCAGCCCCGGTGGGAGGGGGGCGAGTCCTCCGCCAGATGCAATCCCGGGGATCGACGCCGTGGAGAGGCTCCAGCCGCCAACGCCCATGATCGGGGCCAGCGCCTCGAGCACACTGGCGCGGGATCCGGGCGAGAGGAGCATCCACGTCCCCCACACCGCCGCGGCGAGGGCAGCGTAGTAGACGACGAGTCGCGACAGGACTCCCTGAAAGAGTGATGCGATGCCCGGGCGGGGCTGCGTCATGGGGCGGATGGGGAGAGGGGTGCCGTACTGCGACGCCCGATTCTATCGCGCGAATGGGCAGCCAGCGAGAGCCCGCGCACGGAAATCGCCCGCGCTGCAATGATCCGGTACCGGCGCATCCCGCAGGGCCCGGTACGGTGCGTGGGTGCTCACCCGACGCCTTGCCTCCGACCTGCTGGCCCGCTTTGCCGAGGGCCGCCCCCCGTTGCCGCTCCTCGCCGAACTCGGGCTGTGCGGCGACCTCCTCCCGCTCGACCTCGCGCTCCCCCTCCTCGCGGGACTCCCGCTGCTCGAGGCGCGCATCCTCGCCGGCGCCGGCGCCCGGCGCGCCCTGGTGATCGTCGCCCCGCCGCAGGTGCAACTGCGGACGGTGATCACCACGCTCGCCCAGCGCGTCTACCGGGACGGGGCGCACCACCACTGGCTCATCCTCGCTGCCGTCAGGGATGGGGGGCACGGGGGGATCGCCGTGTGGCGCCCGGATGGCGGGGGCGTCCGCACGAGCGCCCTCCTCTTCAACCCGCGTCGCGTGCTGGCGAGCGACGCCGAGACACTCCTCGCCCTGCACGCCGCCGCCCCTGGCGAAGAGGCGGCCGTGCACGCGCGCTGGTGCGAGATCCTCGGGCGGGAGGCGCTGTCGCACCGGTTCTATCGCGCGCTCGAGCACCACGTGCTCTCGCTGGGCGAGGGGGCGCGCGGGAGCGCACCCTCCGAGGCACGGCGCGAGCTCGCCCTCATCGCCACGTCGCGACTCCTCTTCCTCGCCTTCCTGCAGTCGCGAGGTTGGCTGGACGGCGACGCGGACTTTCTCGTCCGGCACTTCGACCGAGCGCTGGCTGGCGGCGGCGACGCGCATCGCCACTTCCTCGAGCCGCTCTTCTTCGGGACGCTCAACACGCGCGTCTCGCAGCGTGCGGCGGCGGCCCGGCAGTTCGGGCGCGTCCCCTTCCTCAACGGTGGGCTCTTTGCCCGCTCATCGGTCGAGAAGCGCCATCGTGCCGTGCGCTTCACCGACGACGCCCTCGGCGCTCTCTTCGACGAGGTGATGACACGCTACCGCTTTCACCCGCGCGAGCAAGACGGGGAGTGGAGCGAGAGCGTGATCGACCCCGAGATCCTCGGGCGCGCCTTCGAGTCGCTGATGGCGTCGCGGGAGCGTCGCGACAGCGGGGCGTTCTACACCCCGTTCCCGATGGTCGCGCGGGTGACCGACGCGGCGCTCGAGCAGGCGCTGGCAGCGACCGCGGTCGTCCGCGATCCGCGCGAGGCGCTGCGCGATCCAGCGGGACTTGCATCTGACGAGAGCGCCTCGCTCCGTCGCTTTCTGTCCGGCGTGCGCCTCCTCGACCCTGCCTGCGGCTCTGGTGCCTTCCTGGTGCACGCCCTCGAGCGCGTGGCCCAGTTGCTGGGCACCGCCGGCGACCCGCGGCCGGGCGCGGTGATTCGTCGAGCGGTGCTGACACATTCCATCTTTGGTGTCGACCTCAACCCGATGGCGGTCTGGCTCTGCGAGCTGCGCCTCTGGCTCTCGGCGGTGATGGATCTCGACGTCGCCGACCCGCTCGCCGTTCCACCGCTCCCCAACCTCGATCGCAACGTGAGGGTCGGTGACGCGCTGGCGGGAGGTGCCTTTGCCGCGACCAATGCGACCGGGGCGCCAGCGGCAGTTACCGCAGTGCGCGAGCGGTACGTCCGCGCCACTGGACGCCGCAAGGTGTCGCTGGCGCGAGTGCTGGATCGCGCCGAGCGTCGCGCGGCGCTGACCGCGCTCGAGCGGGAGCTGGAGCAGGTCGCCGAGTCGCGGCGCGCCCTCGTGCGGGCGGCGCGGGGACGCGACCTGTTCGGCAACCGCCGCGGCGCGGTAGGCGACGAACGCGCCGCGCTCGTCGCGCTGCGCGATCGCTCGCGCGCCTTTCGCCAGGCGCAACGTGCGCTCGCGAGCGATGGGGCCCTCCCCTTCCGCTTCGCCTCGCACTTCGCCGACGTGGCCAGCGCGGGGGGATTCGACCTCGTGATCGGCAACCCGCCCTGGGTGCGGTTGCACCGCATCCCCCCCGATCGCCGTGAGGCGTTCCGGCGCGACTACTTCGTCTTCCGTCATGCCGCGTGGCAGGCCGGGGCAGTCGCCGCAGGCGCGGGCGCCGGCTTTGCCGCGCAGGTCGACCTTGCGGCCCTGTTCGCCGAGCGCGCGGTGGATCTCCTGCGACCGGGCGGGACGCTCGCCCTCCTCCTCCCGCTCAAGCTCTGGCGGTCGTTGGCCGGCGGCGGGGTGCGGCGCTTGTTAGGTGGCGCCCACGACTTGCGCCTGGTGGAGGATTGGTCGGATGCGCCGGCAGGGTTCGACGCCGCCGTGTATCCCTCGCTCGTGGTCGCGCGGCGCCGTGGCCCACCGCTCGCGCCCGGTCGCAGTCGGGCAGCTGGTGACGCCGCCTCCAGCGATTCCGCCACGTCTGCCGCGCCAGCAACCGATGCCTCGCGTGCGGTTGCCCCGGGTATCCCCAACTATCCCGTGCAGCTTGCCGTGCACCGTCGTGACTTCGCCATCGCGTGGTCCATCGAGCGTCGGGCGCTCGCCTTCGACGACTCGCCCGGCGCGCCGTGGCTCATCCTTCCGCCCCCG
>DAIESF010000255.1 GCA_027346425.1 Gemmatimonadota bacterium
TAACCAGCTTGGGCTATGAACCGGCGGGAATCTCTCACGTGGCGGGGTCTGCGTCGCCCCTTCCCGCCCCCCGGTCGGGGCGGCATCATGACGTGCCTCCCCCACGCCCCTAATCATGCCCGACTCCCCGCTGTCCCGCCGAGACTTCGGCCGCCTCGTCGCTGCCGCCATGGCCACCAGCGCCCTCCCCCCGGTGCTGCGCAGCGGCGCTACTCCCATCCCCCACTTCCCGTCTCCCGTGTCATCGCCCTCCTGGCCCGGCTACGACGACGCCATCGTCATCGACATGCTCGCCACCCCGGGGCCGTTCAACGTCCCCGACTGGCTCAAGGGACCGCTCACCCCGGCGATGATCGAGAATGCGCGCCGGTCGGGGATCACGGCGGTCAACTCCACCGTGAGCGCCCTGGGCGACGCGAATTCGGCGTTCGAGGGGACGGTGGCCAACATCGCCTCGTGGGAGTACGAACTGCAGCGCTCCCCCGATGCCTTCCTCAAGATCCGCTCGGTCGCCGACATCCGGCGCGCCAAGAGTGAACGCAAGGTCGGGATCATCCTCGGCTTCCAGGACACCACCCCCATCTGGGACAAGGCCGAGCGCCTCGAGATGTTCTATCGCTTTGGGGTGCGGATCGTCCAGCTCACCTACAACGGCCCCAACCTCGTGGGCGATGGGTGTCTCGTCCCCAAGGACGGCGGGCTCAATCCGTTCGGCCGCGACCTCATCGCCCGCATGAACGCACTGGGGGTCCTCGTCGACGCGAGCCACACCGGATGGGAGACGACGCGCCAGGCCATCGACGCCTCGCGGGTCCCCATCGCCGTCACGCACGGCGGCGCGGCCGCCGTCACCCACGTTCCGCGCAACAAGCCTGATGACATTCTCCGCAAGTTGGCCGACAAGGGTGGGGTCATCGGGGTCTTCATGATGCCATTCTTGCGCGAGCAGGGGCAGCCGACTGCCGACGACTTCGTCAGGCACGTCACGCACTGCGTGAACGTGTGCGGCGAGGATCATGTGGGGGTGGGGAGCGACAACTCCATCTCCCCGCTCGACCTCACCCCCGAATTCCGGAAGGTCCACGCTGACTTCGTCCAGGCGCGGCGCAAGGCGGGGATTTCGGCGCCGGGTGAGGACGAGAACGTCTTCAACTATGTCCCCGACTTCAACACGCCGCGGCGCATGGAGCAGGTGGCCGACGCGCTGGCCAAGGCGGGGCACCCGGCGGCGCGGATCGAGAAGATCCTCGGGGGGAACTGGATGCGGTTGTTAGGCGAGGTGTGGACCTGATGGACTTCTCCTCCATCACCGCCCGCCTCTCCGGCTCGCCGGCGACCGCCCTCCCCCTCCTGTTCCTCGCCGGGGTGCTGACATCGCTCACGCCGTGCATCTACCCGATGATCCCGATCACCGCGGCGATTGTCGGCGGCGAAGCTGTTGAGGCGGATGGCAAGCGGTCGTCGCGCCTGCGCCCGCTCCTTCTCACCCTCACTTATGTCGTCGGGCTCGCCCTCGTGTACGCGGGGCTCGGGCTCTTTGCCGGGATGTCGGGGACGATGTTCGGGCGGGTGAGCACCAATCCGTGGCTCTACTTCGCCATGGCCAACCTCCTGGTGCTGGCCGCGCTCTCCATGCTCGACGTGATCCCGATGCGCCTCCCGGCCTGGGTGACCCAGCGGGCGGCGACGTCGGGGAACGGGGGGCGCTTCGGCGGCGCCTTCGCCATGGGGGCGATGTCGGGGCTGGTCGCGGCGCCATGCTCGGCACCGGTGATGATCGCCGTCCTCACCTGGGTCACCGAAACAAAGAGTGCCCTGCTGGGGTTCATCTACTTGTTCACCTTCTCGCTCGGGATGTGCGCGATCCTGGTGATCGTCGGCGTCTCGTCGGGGTCGCTCTCGCGCCTCCCGAGGGCGGGGATGTGGATGGTGCGAGTGAAGAAGCTCTTCGGCATCGTAATGCTCGGCGTGGCCGAGTACTATCTCGTGAAGATGGGGCAGCTGCTGATATGATCGACACGTTCGCGCGCCGCCTGATGGTGGCCGCCGTGATGGGTGCCGCGACGCTCGCCATCCCGGCGGCGGCGCGCGCGCAGTACGCCATCGACCTCCCGCTCGGCTCGACGCTCCCCGACGTCAAGGTGGAGACGCTCGACGGCAAGCCGGCCACGCTCGCCCCCTACATCGGGAAAACGCCCCTCCTGATCGAGGTGTGGGCCACCTGGTGCGAGAACTGCAAGGCGCTGGAGCCGAAGGTCATTGCCGCCAAGAAGAAGTACGGGCAGCAGGTCAAGTTCCTGGGGCTCGCCGTGTCGTTCAACCAGTCGCCGCAGCGGGTGAAGCTCCACATGGCGAAGCATGGCTTCGACGTGGAGACTTACTACGACCGGAAGGGGGAGGCCGACGCCGTCTACGGGGTGAAGGCGACGTCGACGGTGATCGTGGTGAACAAGGCGGGGAAGATCGTCTACGCCGGGGCGGGCGGGGATCAGGACATCGAAGCGGCGGTCAGGAAGGCGTTGTAAGTCTTGAGACGGGAGACGAGGGTCAGGCGTTCGGTCGCCTCCTCGACACTCGTCTGCTCGCAACCTCAGCCTTGGGCGAGTTCCAGGGCGATGCGGTCGATCCCCTCCAGCACCCGCTGCAGGTGATCCTCGGTGGTGCGCGGGTTGATGATCGTCACGCGCAGGACGCGGCAGCCGTCGAGCAGCGTTGAGGTGATCCACCCGTCGCCCGAGTCGTTGTAGCGCTCGCGCGCGAGGCGGTTGATCTCGTCGACGTCGAGGGGGGCGGCGACGCTGCCCTGGGCGGCGGCCGCCGGGCCGGCGCCGTTCGCCCCCAGGTGCCGGAAGCAGAGGATGTTCGTTTCCGGCAGGTGCAACGCCTCGAAGCGCGGGTGGGCCATGACCATCGCGTGAAACGTCGACGTGAGGGCGCAGAGGTGGTCGTAGAAACTGGCGACCCCCGAGGCGCCGTAGCGCAGGATCGTCGCCCACACCTTGACCGCGTCGGCGCGCCGCGAGCACTGGAAACTTCGCGGCCCCATGTCGTACGACGGCTCCCCCTCGCGCTGGTGGAAGAGATACGGCGCCTGCTGGGCGAAGGCGGCGTCGAGTCGTGTGGCGTCGCGCATGAGGACCACCCCTGCCGCCAGCGGGACGAGCATCATCTTGTGCGGATCCCAGGCGAGGGAGTCGGCGCGGGCGATCCCGCGCAGGCGCGCACGATGCGTCTCCGAGAAGAGCGCCGATCCACCGTGCGCCGCATCGACATGCAGCCACGTCCCCGACTGCTCGCACGCGTCGGCGATCGTCTCGACGTCGTCGAATGCGCCGGTGGCGGTGCTCCCCGCCGTGGCGACGACCGCCAGCACACGACGCCCCTCGTCCCGCAGGCGCCGCAGCAAGGGCGCGACCTGGCGCGCGTCCATGCGATAACCGTCCGAGGGGACGGCAATGACCTGGCGCACGCCGAGTCCCATGATCCCGACCGCACGACTCACCGCGTAGTGGGCGTGCGCGCCGCACAGCACGAGCGGGGGCGACGCACCGACCCCGTCTTGCCACGCGTCGGGCATGAGGCGCCCGCGCGCGGCGAGGAGGGCGGTCAGCGTCGCCTCGGTCCCTCCGGATGTGAAGTTCCCGCCACTCCCCTCGCCGAACCCGGTCAACCCGCACATCCAGCGGATCACCTGCCGCTCGACATGCGTCGACGCCGGTGACATCTCGCGCACCGCCTGCGAGTTGTTGAGCGCCGAGATCACCGCGTCGGTCCAAACCGCCACCGGGAGCGGGGGCGAGACCTGGTGCCCCACGTACATCGGGTGCGACAAGCGGTTGGCGTCGGCCACGACGTCGTCGCGGAGGCGCTGGGCAACGGCGTCGAGGGGGAGGCCGAGGATGGGGAGCGGCTCGTCGAAGCGCGCCGCGAGGTCACGCGGCGGCGTCCGCGTCGAGACCGCCCCCTCGCCGGCGCTCGCCTCCCTGAAGTAGTCCACCGCCAGCTGCACGATTGCCTGCGCCGCCTCGGTCGAGGCGTCGGCGGTGAGCGATGCGAGCAGTTCGTCCCGGGTCACGGTGAGGGGCGCTCCGGGTGCCTAACGATTGCCGGTGAGCGGCATCTCGAAGAGGTGACGCGGCGGGAGCGGCTCGTCGGTGAGCGAGCAGCGGATGTGGTCCACCACCAGCGGCTGGTCCATGCGCACGGCCAGCAACTCGCGCCGCTGCTGCGCGGTGAGGGTGCGGAAGAACGAGAGGGTGACGTGCGGCGTGAAGGCGAAGCGCGCCGGTTGGAAGGCGAGCCCGCTGGTGGCAATGCGCTCATGCAGGTCGCGCAGCGGGCCGTGGTGATCCACGGGCAGGACGACGATGTCGGTCTGCATGAAGCGAATCGGCGCCTTGAACGCCAGCTCCATAGGGGGCGTGTCGGCGGCGATGTGGGCCATCACCTCGCGCAACTGCTCACGCGGCGTCGACGGGTCGATGGGGCCGACACCGGACGAGCCGGCGAGGGTGAGATGCGGGGGGAGGTAGTTCGCCAGCTTGGGGTCGTACGCCTGCTGGATGGCGTGAATCCGATCGCCGGCCGCACCGCGGGCATCGATGACCACGAAGATCCCGGGGCCACGTCGCCATTTGTCGGAGAGTTCTGCGTCGATCGAGGAAGACACGCCGGAACAGCTGGGGTCGGAGCGAGTGCGGACGCGGGGAATGATACGCTCCCGTCCGCCGCGGCAACATGACGCCGGCCGCGCTCGCTTCTGGCAACGCCTCCGACGCTCGGTGGGGGCGCCCCCGCTCCGGCCCCCTCTGTCGCCGGCGGCACCGCATTCACGAGGTCGCCCCGCTCCCCTCCCGGCGCGGTGCGGGTCGAGTCCAGGATCCAGTCGATCGCCCAGTTCACGACCGGCTGCGCCACCAACGCACTCTTGAGCGAGTGCCCGGAGAGCGGGACGACGTACCGTGTCACGCGCGTTCCGCCAGCCGCAAGCAGCGCCGGATCGGCGTTGCGCAGGGCGTCGCGCTGTCCGCGAACGATCGCCACTCGAAGCGACTTCGGAAGCGCCGCCACCTGGTCGGCGACACGAAAACTCATCGGCCCGGTGGGCTCGGAGGTCATGAGGAGGTCGCTCGCCGAGATGGTCAGGTGACTCCGTGACCCCGGCGACATGGCAAGGACGCCGACGAGCCCGGGGAGCCGGACGTGCGCCGCCGTCCAGAGCGCGAGTTCACTCCCGATGGAGTGGCCGGCGAGGATCAGCGGGGCAGCGGCACCGAGTTGTCGTCGCGCACCGGCGATATACAATGCGATCCGCGCGGCGAAGACCGAATCGCGTCCCGGCTCGGTGTCGGGGAGCGATGCCAGCAGGTGACGGATGTCGAATCCCGCCACGGCGAACTGCTGGGCGCTCATGTGCCATGCCAGCGCCTGGTGCGGGCGCCAGAAGCCGACGTCGTTGCCGAAGAAGAAGACGACGGCGCGCGGCGGCTGCGTCGTGTCGCCTGGAGGATAGAAGACGACCGGGGCGTCGCGCAACGCGGCGTCGGCCGGGAGGCGAGGCGGTCGGGGGTCGTTGCAGCCGGCGACGAGCAGCGGGGCCACGACGAGGAACACGGGGAGAGCACGTCGGACGATAGTCCGGCGGACGGCGCGAATGGGATGCCACATCGAGGGATCGACTCCAGCCCATGGCTGCGACGACGTGCGAAGCAGGGAACGCAGGGCGCGCGAGGGTGCGTGCATGATGGTCGCTGCGTGCTGTCGGCGCGATTAACGCCGGGTGGGGAAGGAAATGGTGATGCGGGAGTGCGAAGCCACGAGCATCTTGTTTGTCGGGGGGGGCCCCGCTTGCTACGGAGACACGCACGTTCTCACGCCCCCCCCACGCCGCTCCCCACGCGCCACCGAGCGCCCCTCCCCCGCCCCTCGTCTCCCGACTCCGCCTCGCGATGTCCCTCTCCTCCGCCCGCGACCGCCTCCTCGCCCTCCCCCACATCGCCCTCGGCGCCCTCCCCACGCCCATAGACCATGCCCCGCGACTTCGCGACGCCATCGGGATGGGGGCGCGACTCGTCATCAAGCGCGACGACGCCCTCCCCTTCGGGTTCGGGGGGAACAAGGTCCGCAAGCTCGGGCTTGTCGCCGCGCAGGCGCAACGCGACGGCATCGATACCCTCATCACCTGCGGCGGCGTCCAGTCCAACCACTGCCGCGCCACCGCCGCCACCGCCGCCCGGCTCGGGATGGCGTGCCACATCGTCGCCAACGGCACCCGGCCCGAGCGACTCACCGGCAACGCGCTCCTCGACAACCTCCTCGGCGCCCAGGTCACGTACGTGGCCCAGCGCACCGACCGCAACCCCACCATGGAGGCGGTCGCCGACACGCTCCGCGCCGAGGGGCGCAAGCCGCTCGTCATCCCGTTAGGCGCCTCCACCCCGCTCGGCGGACTGGGACTGGCGCTCGGGATCGGGGAGATCGTGCGACAGGGGGTCGTCCCTGACTAC
>DAIESF010000279.1 GCA_027346425.1 Gemmatimonadota bacterium
GCCCTCGGGGCGGGGGCGGCCGACGAGATGGGCAACGAAATCCTCGCCGCCGTCGAAAGCGTCGTCCCGTCGGCCGGGAAGGCCTTGGGAGTGATGGGTGACGGCGGGGAGACCATCACCTACGTCAGCGCCACCGGCGCACTCGAGCAACTGCGGCGTCGAACCATCCCCGCCGCCGAAAGTGCGGCACGAATGGTCGGGACACGCCTCGAGGTTCTCACGCCGGACCAACGAGCACTCGCCGACGTGAGGGAGGGCGACGTCGTCCCGCTTGGAGCGCGGGTCGTCCCACTCATCGCCAAGGACCAGACCCTCGGCGTCCTTTGGAGCGTCCCGGTGGCAGGGACGCGCGAGCGACGCGGCGAGGTGGAATCGCTCGTCCGTATCGCCGCCCACGTCGCGTTGGCCGCTGACGTCCTGCTGCTGGGGGAGGAGGAGCGGAAGCGCCGCGAGCGGGAACGCATGCTCGCCACCGCGCTGGCCACGATGGACCAGCCCGTTTTCATTCTTGGGCTCGACCGGCGTATCTGGTACGCCAACGCCGCCGCCGTGCGTGAGTACGGGTACTCGGCCGAGGAACTCACCGCCATCACGTTCGACACCCTCGTCGCCTCCGCAGTCCCCGCCCGGCGACTCGGCAACGGCGCCGCGGCGGCCGCCTCGAGCGTCTGGCTCGCCGAGCACGTTCACCGTCGGCGCGACAACTCGCAGTTTCCCGCGTCGGTGATGCTCAGCTACATCCGCGACGACGCGGGCGCACCCGTGGGACAGGTGATGAACGTCCGCAACCTCACCGACGAGCGCCGACTGGAGGAACAGCTGCGGCAGAGTGAGAAGCTCGCGGAAATCGGCGAGCTGGTGGCAGGGGTCGCACACGAACTCAACAACCCGCTCGCCGGCATCTCGGCCTTCGCCCAGCTCCTCCTCGAGGAGCGGCTCCCCGACGATCAGCGCGAATCGGTTCGCCTCATCAAGCGCGAGACCGACCGGGCCGTGGGAGTCATCCGAGACCTTCTGATTTTCTCGCGCAAGCCGGGGCCCACCCGCGCCCCGGTGGATCTCAACGACATCGTCGAGCTCACCCTGCGCTTGCGCCACTACTCGCTGCGAAGCGCCGGCATCGAGGTCCGCCTCGAGCTGGGGCGCGGGATCCCACGCGTCCGCGGTGACGACCAGCGGCTGCAACAAGTCCTGCTCAATCTGGTCGTCAACGCCGAGTATGCGATGCAGCGCGCCGCAGCCAAGCAATTGGCGATCCGAACCGAAACCATGGAACAGGGAGTGTTACTCACCGTCTCCGATACCGGATCGGGCATGGCGGAGGAGACGCGGCAGCGCATCTTTGAACCGTTCTTCACCACCAAGCCGTCCGGGCAGGGAACCGGGCTTGGACTGAGTGTTTCATATGGCATCGTGCAAGCCCATGGCGGGAGCATCAGCGTCGAGAGCCAAGTCGGCTCCGGCACCGTCTTCCGTGTCTTTCTCCCGGCATCCGGGGCGTCGTCCGGCCCCACCCCGTCTCCATGAGTGATTCCGCGCGCGGTGGCGCCCTCAGCAACCTCGTCATCGGAGGGCCGGAGGCCAAACGCATCCTCGTCGTCGACGACGAGGAGACCATCCGGCTCGCCCTCGCCAAGTTCCTGCGCTCGCGCGGCTTCGAGACCGACATCGCCGAGACGGGAATGGCCGCCCTCGACCGGCTCACGCAGGGGAGCTATTCCCTCATGCTGTGCGACATTCGCATGCCGGGAATGTCAGGACTCGAGCTGGTCCCGCGGGCTCGTACCCTGCACCCCGATATGGCGGTGATCATGCTCAGCGCCGTGAATGACGTCCCCACGGCCACCGAGTCGATCTCCGCGGGAGCGATGGAGTACCTGACCAAGCCGGTCGATCTCCAGGATCTCCTCGATGCCATCGAGCGAGTGGCCAACCGGCGCGACCTCGCAATCGAGCAGCGCAACGTCGAGCGCCTCATCGACGCCGAAGTTGTCCGGCGCACGACGGACCTCGAGCGGGAGCGCGCCGGGCTCAGGACCGCGGTGATCGACTCCATCGCCCATCTCATCGCACTGCACGAGTCCAAGGACCCCTTCCTTTCGGGGATGACCTTGCGGGTGACCGCGGTGGCGCGCGCCGTTGCCGAGGTGATGAAGCTCGAGCCCGCGGTGGTCGACCAGGTCGAGGTGGCCGCCCGTCTGCACGACGTCGGCAAGATCGCCATTCGCGACTCGGTGCTGAACAAGCCCGGGGTCTTGAGCCCCGAGGAGTTCGAGCACGTGAAGGACCACGTGCGCCTCGGACTGGAGATCCTGGCTCCCCTCACCCAGCTGCGTGACGTCCTCGACTTCGTGCGCGACCATCACGAGCACTGGGATGGCTCGGGCTATCCCCACGGGGTGATGGGCGAGCGGATTTCGTTAGGTGGGCGCATCCTGTGCTGCGCCGATGCCTTCATCGCCCTCACCTCGCGGCGCGCCTATCGTCCGGCCATGTCCGTCGAGGACACGGTGGACTATCTGGCCGCTCACGCCGGCGGACTGCTCGATCCAAAGGTCTATGCCGCGCTGCAACAGGTGGTAACCGAGCGCCGCGTCCTCGGGTTGACCGCCGATTGAGAGGGTAGCGGCGCATTTCTCCGTCAGGTCGGCACCTCTTCCCGCTTGACGGCGCAAGCGTGCGATTGTAAAAGGAAGTTCCCGAATCGGGCGATCATCGTTGGTCGCGCCGCAGCGGCGTTGGGCCAGCGAGGGAAACCGCGCGGCCCGGCCCCGAATTCACACAATGGACCGTCGATCACTACATGCAGGAGGCATTCATGCCGCGTGGCGAGGCGTGGGACGAGACGCTGAAGTTCTCCGACGACGACGAGGATGACATCGGGTACGGCGGCTCGTCGTCATACGATGACGACGATGATGACGACGATGGCTGGGGAGGCTCGTCCAAGCACGACGAAAGCCTGTGGGATGAGCCCGAGGAGGCCGCGCTCGACGAGGAAGAGGAGACGGAGGTGACTCCCGACGAGGAGGTCGAGGAGGAGATCGAGGTCGAGGAGGAAGAGGAGATCGTCTTCGGGGCCCCGGCGCGTCGTGGCCGCCCGCCGAAGCCGAAGCCCCCGGCTCCGCCGCCGGCGGCCGCCGCTCCGCC
>DAIESF010000314.1 GCA_027346425.1 Gemmatimonadota bacterium
GGTAGCGATCGGTGCCGTCGCCTCCAATGAGGCGAAACGGGAGCACGGCGAGTCGGACGGCCCCCTTGGCCCCATCGATCCTCGACGCTTCGCCTCCGGCGACGGCGGGGGTCCTGAACCGGAACGGCAGCTGCAAGGCGACCAGGGCGACGACGACAATCGCGCCAATGCCGGCGAGCATCGGCCAGCGCCCGCGCGTCGGTGGCAGTGGCTCTGCTACGGCAGTCGTCGCCAGCTGCAGCGCCTGCGCGAAGTCAGTCGTGCTGGCAAAGCGATCGGCCGGTGCCGCGGCCAGCGCGCGCTGCAACACCCTGTCCACCGCTTCGGGAATCGCGGGGCGGATGACGCGCAGCGACGGCACGGGTTGCGACAGGCGGCGGGCGATCACGGCTTGCACCGTTGGTCCGGTGAAGGGGGGCTCGCCGGCCAGCATCTCGTAGGTGACGGAAGCCAGCGCGTAGAGATCGCTGCGTGCATCGATGTCGCGCTCGGCGGTCGACTGCTCCGGACTCATGTACGCCGGCGTTCCGAGCGCGAGTCCGCTGGCCGTGATCCGCTCAGTCGTTTCGCTCACCGCGCGCGCTATGCCAAAGTCCGCGACGAGGGCGTGCCCCGATGCGAGCAGGATGTTCTCCGGCTTGATGTCGCGGTGGAGAATCCCGTTCGCGTGCGCATGGCTCAGCGCGGCTGCGATCTCGCTCGTGAGACGTACCGCCTCGTCGACCGGGAGCTGGCGCACTCGGTCGAGCCGGGCGCGCAGCGACTCGCCGGCCACCAGTGGCATCGTATACCACAGTTGCCCAGCCGTCGCCCCCGAATCCAGGAGCGAGAGGATGTGCGGGTGCACCAGCCGTGACGCCACGCGGATCTCGCGCTCGAACCGTTCGGCGCCAGTCGCCGCGCTCAGCTCCGGGCGCAGCACCTTGAGCGCGACGTCGCGATCGCGCTGGAGGTCGCGCGCGTGGAAGACGATCGCCATGCCACCTGCACCGAGTTCGCGCACGATGTCATAGCGACCGGCGAGGCCAGTGCGGAGATCGTCGAGTGGGTCGGGCGATTCGCGCTCGCTCATCGGATATGACGCTCGCTCGCCCCGGGACAACCCACAAGGGGCGCGAGGACTTGCGGCGGCGTACGCGCCGTCGGGCGCTCACTCGAGCAAGGCGTCCAAGCCCGGAAGAGCGGGGGCCACCCGCCGCCCCATCCCGCGCGGTGCCCCGTTTACCGTCCGGGAAGCCGCGCCGGCTCGCCGATCGCCACCGCCAGCGCGGCGCGCGCCGCCGCGTACTTCGCCTCGAGGGCGATGCGCTTGACCTCCTCGTCGATGACCTGCCGCTCGCGGGTGTTCACGAGGAAGAGCGTGCTCTCGCCGTTCTCGAACTTGCGCTGCTCGCCGTCGCGCAGCAGGCGCGACCGCACCACCGCCTGGCGTTGCAGCTGTAACAGCGAGTCCAGCGCCGTGAGGTCGTTGGCCGCGGTGTGCACGGCGATGGTGATGTCGCGGCGCACGAGCGCCAGCTCGAAGCGCTGCTGCTCGAGCTTTCCCGAGGCCGCCCCCCACTTCCCGCGCTCCTTGAGGGCGAGCAGCGGGAGCTTGAACGCCCCGCCGAACTTGGCGTCGCTCGAACCGCCGAGTGCGTCACCCAGCGCTGAGACACCGCCGTCGCGATCGCCAAGAGGTGCGTAGGTAAGCTCCGCGGTGGGAACCCACACCTGCTGCGCCGCGAACAACCGTTCTGCCTCGGCCTGTCGCACCTTGGCCATCACCTTGCGCACGCTCGGATGACGCTGCTCGGCCACGGTGAGCCAGCGCGCCACGCTCGTCGAGTCGACGGGGGGCGCCTCGAGCCCGGCGAGCGAGGGCACGGCGAGCGAGTCGAGGGAGACCGGTTCGCCTCGCTCGCTCCACAGGAGCCCCTCGATCACGATCGTCGCGTTGCGATAGTCGACCGATGCCTCGAGCTGCTGCACCGTGCGGCGTTGCAGCTCGAGCCGCGCCTCGATCGTGTCGATCGCCGCGGCATCGCCCTGCAGCACGCGACTGCGCACGGCGCGCAGGCGAAAGTCGGCCAGCGCTACCGCTTCGTTGGTGAGGGCGCGGCGACGCCAGGCCTCGTACCACTCGCCATACAGCTTGGCGGCGCTCAGGAGGAACTTGTTCACCTGCGCCGCCCGCTCCCCCTGCGCGTAGTCGCGCAGCGCCCGGGCCTGCGTGACAGCGTTGCGGCGTTCGTCGGTGATCATGCGCTGCCCGAGCGGAATGCTGATGCCGGCCGAGAGGAGGCCGTTGGCCGGCGTGGCCCGGTCGGGCGCGAAGTACTTCCCTTCGGTGCGCTCGTAGCCAAGCTTGACGTCCACGCCTAACGGGGTCGGGATCTTGAGCGCCGACTCCACGTAGTCGTAGTAGCGCGTCCCGTCGAACGTCTTGCGGTCCCACGACGCAGTGACGGTGGGGTCGAAGGCGCCGCGCGCCTGGCGCAGCTCCCCCTCGGCGATGCGCTCCAGCAGGCGCGCCTGCTGCACCACCGGGTGGTTGGTCGCCACCACCCGATAGAAGTCCTCGAAGGTGAACGCGCGCGTGGAGTCCGCGCGCGACGAATCCGCGCGCGCGGAGTCCGCGCGCATGGCGTGAGGCGCCCCGCCGCTGCCACCCTGCAGGAGGAGGGCGGCCAGCGCGACGTGCAGGGCCAGGGTCATTGCTTCCCCGCGACCGCCTGCTTGGCGGCGGGATCGGTGGGCGAAACGCTCGGCGGGAATCCGTTCAGCTGACGCCAGAGTTCGAACCAGACGCGCACCGTGTCGAGCATGGCCCACCCCAGCACCCCCGAGCCCTGGCGTACCTGCCTGGGCCACGGCTCGTCGCTGGGATCGGGGACGACAAGCACACGATAGCTCCCATCGCTGCTGTTGGTGAGGTCGATGGCGGCGATCTGGCCCCCGAACGTCCCCACCGCCACGCTCGGCCACCCCGAGAACTGGAGCGCTGGCCATCCGTCGAACTGCAGGCGCACCTTGCGCCCCGTGGTCAGGAGCGGGACATCCATCGGGCGCACGTAGAGCTCCACCGCCTGCTGCGGATCGGCTGGCATAACGGTGACGACCGGGTCTCCTTCCTTGAGTTGCTCACCGAGCCCCGCGCGTTGCGCGCGCACGACGAAGCCGTCCTGCGGCGCCAGAATGCGGTACAACCCGTTGCGAATCTCGAGCGCGGCAACCTGGTTCTCGAGCTTGGAGACCTCGCCCATCCCCTCGCCGATCTCGGCGCGCGTCGCGTTCATGTCCGACATCGCCTTGGCGATCTTCTCGTCGTACTCCGCGACATACCCGTCCAGCTCGACGCGGGCGTTCTGCAGTTCCTGTCGCTTCTCCACCAGTTTGGCCGTGGTGGCTTGCGCCTTCGTGATGTAGGCCTCGAGGTCGGTGCGCGACTTGAGCCCCTCGTCGAACAGCTGCTGGTTGCGCTGCAACTGGCGTTCGGCGACGAGCGAGTCGGTGACCGCCGACGCCACCGCCGCCTCGTACAGCGATACCTTGTTCCGCCCCTTGGCCATGCTGAAATCCCGCGACTGCTCCAGCGCGTGCACCTGGCGGGCCAGCGCGTCCACCTTCGCGCGCTTGGCAGCCACCGCGGAGCGCTTGGCCTCGCGCTGTTCCTTGTAGCGGTCGAGCGTGCGCGGGTCGAGATACGCCTCCTTCACCTCGGAGATCTCGACCAGGGGGGTCCCCTTGGCCACGTATTGCCCCTCGGCCACGTGCCACTTCTCGATGCGCCCGGCAATGACGGTCGGGACCACCTGCGGACGGTCCTGCGGGCGCAGCGCCGTCACCTTCCCCTTCCCCTGCACATTCTGCTGCCACGGAAGGAGGAGGACGATGACGAAGACGACCGCGAGCGCGAGCAGGATGCGGGCGAACGAGTGATGCCGGTCGGCACGATTGAGGAGGCGCGCCGCGCTCAGCGGGGCAATGATGACGTCGAGCGTCGAATGCGAGTCGCCCATCAGCTCACCAACAGGTCGCGGAAGTAGGGTTCGGACTGCCGCAGCGCGTCGTACGGCCCGTCGCACGCCACCTCGCCGTCGCGGAGCACGACCACGCGATCGCACGCCGCCATCACCTCCGCATCGTGCGTCACCGTGATCACCGT
>DAIESF010000350.1 GCA_027346425.1 Gemmatimonadota bacterium
CGCGATGTCGACGTCGTCGACATCGATGTGGTACTCGGGGAACCAGACGAAGGGATCGACGAGGAGGAAGGAGAGGGCGCTGTACTCCGTCGACTGCAACCAGAACAGCCCCTCGCGCGCCGCCGGGAGGAGGGCGAACGACCGGCATTCGGGAAAGCCGTAGAGCCCCCCGGGGAATCGGATGACCTCGTTCGCGCGGATGGTCAGGGAGCCAAGGAGATCGGAGGACACCGTCAGGCGCTCGTCGTGTACCGCCACCATCGTCGCACTCATCGCAGGTAGTCCGCCAGGTTGAGACTCATGACGCGCGACGTGGCGAGCATCGCCGCCTGATATGCGGTCTGTCGCCCGACGAGTTCGGTGACTGCCTTCTCGATGTCTGCGTCCTGCAGTTCCGACTTGAACGTGCGGAGCGACGTATCGAGGGCGTCGAGGTTGGAGGTAGCGACCTGGAGTTGCTGTCCAGCGGCGCCGACCTCGCCCACGAGGACCTGCACGCTCGCGTGTGCGCTGTCGAGCGACGTCAGCGAGCCCTGAATGGCCGTCTGGTCATTGGCGCCGAGTGCGGTCGAGAGCTGCCCGAGCGCGGAGAGGACGCCGGTATTGAGGAAGACTTCCGTCCCGTTGTGGTTGGTGCGAACCGCAAGCGCCGACGAGATCTCGGTGCGGCGCGTCCCGGCCGGGGGGGCCGCAGAGTACGGGGCGGTCGCGCTGTTGAAGGGGGCGACGTTCGACTGGTCACCGCCAAAGAGGTACTCCCCCTCATGCTGCGTGTTGCCCAGCTGGATGACCGACTGGAGGATTTGGTCGACCTCCGCCTTGGCAGTCATCCGAGTCTGGGCATCGGCGGTGCTGCTCCCTTGGGCGACGCCGAGCTCCTTGGCCCGCTCGAGCGCGTGGGAGACGGAATCGAGGATCGACTCTTCACGATCGAGGCGGGCGTTCGCCGAGTTGATGTTGCGCTTGTATTGCTCGATCGCGCGGATTGACGACCCCGAGGCCATGATCGAGTTCGCCGCAGACGGATCGTCGGACGCCTTCTCGACGCGCAGCCCGGTTGTCGCCCGATGCTGCGCCTCGTCGACCCGCTGGAGGGAGCGCTGCAGGCTTCCCAGCGCGTTCCGGCTGATCATGTTATTGGTGATCCGCATGCGTTCTGGGGGGCGGCGTGAAGGTCCGAGCGGAAGAAGTTGCCGACCGCGCGTGCTGCGCGTCCTGTGGGCAGTATCGACCGATTGGGTCGATTGCTTAACGGCAACTGATCACGACCGCTCTCCCCCCTCCCGTCGCATGGCCAACATCCTATATGTAGATGACGAGCCGTCAGTCGGCCTGATCCTCGAGGATACCCTCTCCCGTGCTGGGCACCGCCCCATGGGAGCGCGCAACGTGGTCGAAGCGTTGCAGGTGCTGACGAAGGAGAGTGTCGACCTGATCATCTCGGACTACCGGATGCCGGGGCTGACGGGGTTGGAGTTCCTGTCACTGCTGCAGCGAGAAGGGTACGACATTCCGCTCATCATGCTCACCGGGTACGCGAGCATCGAGCATGCGGTGGCGGCAATCAAGGCAGGGGCGATCGACTACATCACCAAGCCGGTGCGGACGCAGCAGCTCGAGTTGGCGGTCGAGCAGGCGTTGGAGTTCGTGCGGTTGCGGCGCGAGAACGAATCGCTGCGTCGCGAGGTGATGGAGTTTCGCAACGAGCGGCAGATCATCGGCGAGAGCATGCACATTCGCCGCATTCTGCAAACGGTGGCGATGGTGGCGCCGACGCGAGCGACGGTGCTGCTGCAGGGAGAGAGCGGGACGGGCAAGGAGCTGTTCGCGCGGGCGATCCACGACCAGAGCGACCGGCGCGACAGGCCGTTCATCAAGTTGAATTGCGCCGCGCTCCCCGAGGGGTTGATCGAGAGCGCGCTCTTCGGCCACGAGCGCGGCGCCTTCACCGGCGCGGTGAAGCGCGTGGAAGGGGCGTTCGAGCGGGCGCACGGCGGGACGCTCCTCCTCGACGAAATCTCCGAAATGCGGCTCGACCTGCAGGCCAAGCTGCTGCGTGTCCTTCAGGAGCAGGAGTTCGAGCGGGTGGGTGGGACGAGCCCGATTCGGGTGGACGTGCGGGTGATCGCCACGACCAACCGAAACCTCGGCGAGCATGCCGCGGCCGGCCAGTTCCGCCAGGACCTCTACTATCGACTGAGCGTCGTCCCCATCGAGATCCCCGCGCTTCGCGAGCGCCCGGACGACATCCCGATGCTGGCCTATCGCTTCGCCATGCGCACGGGGAGCGACGTGGGAAAGGAGATCAGCGGGATTGCTCCCGACGCCCTGGCGATGCTCCAGGAATATCCGTGGCCGGGGAACGTCCGTGAGCTGCAACACGCGGTGGAGCGGGCGGTGATCCTCTCCCACGACACCATCCTCCCCGGGCACCTGTTCGAACAGCAGCGCATGGCGACGGGCGGGCTGCACCCCCTGGTGCAGCAGGCGATGCAGCGCAGCGCCAACGGCGACGGCGCTCCCCCGGTCGCACCGGTCGCGCCGTCGGGGGGGATCGTGCTGAACACGCTGAACGTCGAGGAGGCGGAAAAGGCGCTCATCGAGCGCGCCCTCGAGGTCACGCGTGGCAACCGGACCAAGACGGCCGACCTGCTTGGGATCAGCGTCCGCACGCTGCGGAACAAGCTGAACGGCCCGCAGCGCGCGGGGGTCGCCGAGTAGCGCCGTTGGCAAGAGTGGCCGCACCGGGACGGCAAAGTCTGCCCCTGAGGCAAAAGCTGCGCGGCCTGCGGGCGAGGTGAAGGGAGGGGATCGCGAGCGCAGAGACGCCCGCCTCGTTTGCACCAAACACAACCTCGACAAGCACTTAGGGGCGTCCCGCCTAACGGGATGCCCCTTTCGTTTTCGTTCGCGGCCTTCTGGTCCGTGCATTGCCTTAGCCGTCGATGCGGTCGTGTGACCGCGTTTCACCTCCAGGTGGGAGAGGCGAATGCTCTTTGGATTCTTTGGCCGGGTTTCATCGGCGCCGCACATGCGCGATGCCCTCGACGCGAGCAGCCAGCGCGTCAAGGCGATCGCGCAGCGCGTGTCGGGGGCGACGCTGCAGGACCGGAGCGGCTTCGCCCTTCCCGACGGGACGACGACCGCGGGTGATGCGGTGAACCTCGAGGCCGAGATGACGTCGCTCGCCGACGAGCAGCTGCGGTACGAAGCGACCGCGAAGCTCCTGGAAAAGACGTATGCGAAGCTTCGCCTGAGCATCCGGGATCGCTGATGACCATACCGTCGATCAAGATGCTGCCGCTCCTGACGAACAACATGGAGCGCTCCCCGCGTCCCCCGCTCTTCCGTCCGATGGACATCGCGACGAGCGGGATGTCGTTGCAGCGGCTCCGGATGGAGACGGTGGCGACGAACATCGCCAACGCCGAGACCACGCGCACCGATGCGGGTGGCCCCTATCGCCGCCGGGTGGTGGTGGGCGAGGAGATGGTGCGCGAGGGGGCGGCCCCGGCCTATCCCCCGCTCCCGCTCACCGAGAGCCGTCCCGGGGTGTCGCCGCAGGACCCGACCGACGCGTTAGGCGGCGTGCGGGCAGCGGCGATCGAGGAAGCGCCGGGTGAGGGGCCGCTGGTGTACGACCCGGGGCATCCGGACGCCGACGCCAACGGCTACGTGCGCTACCCGAACGTGAACGTCACCGACGAGATCGTGGACATGATGGAGGCGCGTCGTGTCTACGAAGCCAACGCCACGGTATTCCAGGCGGCCAAGCAGCTGCTTCGTCGCGCGCTCGACATCTAACCGCCCACGGGAGACGGAGACGGGAGACGGGAGTTCGGCGTCGCACTTCTCCTACTGACCACATGAGCATCTACGGGATCCGAGGACCATACAATGCGCCGGTGCGGCCAGACGCTGCGCCGACGAGCGCGACGCCGGGTGCACTGCAGCCGATGCGTGGCGGAACACAGCGGGTTGCGGTTCCGCAGCCGCCAGCGGCAACACCGGCGGCCAAGGCGATCGCACCGGCCAGCGCCAACGCGGTGCCGGTCCAGCCGCCGCAGGGAACCGATCCGGAGCTGTGGAGCGTGCTGACGCAGGACGAGCGCGCCTACTTCGCCAAGCTCGGGGCGATGGGGCCGCTGACGTATGGGCGGGTCCTCTCCGGACAGATGAGTGCCCCGGCGCCGATGGCGCGCGGCGGACGGCTCGACGTGAAGGCCTGACGATGAGCGACCCGATCAGCGCCATCGGCTCGCGCCTCGGCGCCGTCCAGGGAAGCGGCCTGCAGGGGGGCGCCGTGGGCGGCCCCGACGCGGCCAAGCGCTACACCTTCGACATCGGCAAGGGCGACGGGACCGGCGCGACCGGAGCCCCCTCGTTTGGCGACACCCTGACCAACGCCATCAACCAGGTCTCCGACGCCCAGGAGCACGCGACCGAGATGGCGCAGCGGTTCATGCGCGGCGAACCGGTCGAGCTGCACCAGGTGATGGCGGCGGGTGAGGAAGCGGGGATCGCGCTCGAGATGATGATCGAGCTTCGGAACAAGGTCACGGAAGCGTATCGCACGCTCATCAACATGCAGAGCTAGGAGTAGCCGTACCGCATGCCCGACGGAATGCGCGACCTCATCGATCGACTTGGCGGCTGGCGTCGCGTGACGACGCTCGGCGTGGGGCTGGGGGCGATCGCGCTCATCATCGGCGTATCGCGCTGGGCCACGGCCCCGGCGTACGTCCCGCTCTTCAATGCCGTCTCGCTCGAGGAGAGCGCGAAGATCACCGACGGGCTCACGCAGGCGGGGATCGTCTACCGTCTCGAGCGTGGTGGATCGGACGTGCTGGTGGCGGCAGCCGACCTGGCGCGCGCGCGCGTGGCGGTGGCCAAGGACGGATCGCTCCCCAACGCTGGGCGCCCCGGGCTCGAGCTGTTCGACCAGCCGTCGTACGCCATGACCGACTTCACCCAGCGCATCAACTACCGCCGTGCGCTCGAGGGGGAACTGGAGCGCACGATCGGGAAGATGCGCGGGATCGAGAGCGCGCAGGTTCACCTGGCCATCCATGAGACGTCGACGTTCCGAAGTGCCGCGACACCGGCGACGGCGAGCGTCGTGCTCAAGCTGAAGAGCGGGGAGGAACCGCCGGCCGACGTGGTCCGTGGCATTTCGCAGTTGGTTGCCTCTAGCGTGGACCGGCTGGAGAGCGCGAACGTGACGGTCGTCGACGATGCCGGTCGCCTCCTCTCGGCGCCGGCCGACCGCAGCTCGGTCGCCGGGCTTACCTCTCGGCAGCTGGAGGTGCAGCAGGAGATGGAGGATCACTTCCGCGTGAAGGCGGAGGAGATCGTTGGACAGGTGGTGGGGCGCGGAAACGCGCGCGTTCAGGTGGCCGCGTCGATGAACTTCGACCGCGTCGAGCGCACCACCCAAGTGATGGATCCGGACAAACAGGTCACCGCCACTGAGCAGAAGGCCGAGATCGTCCCCGGCGCGCAGGGAGGGGCCGGTTCGTCGAACCAGGCGATCACCTACGAGAACTCGAAGAGCACCGAGGTCTTCGCGCCCGCTGCAGGGACCGTCAAGCGGCTGACGGTGGCCGTGCTGGTGAACGATCGGCAGATGGGGAGCGGCGACAGCGCGCGCTTCGAGAGGCGCTCGCCTGAGGAGATTGCCCGCCTCGACACGCTGGTGCGCAG
>DAIESF010000356.1 GCA_027346425.1 Gemmatimonadota bacterium
GTGGTGCGCCGGTCGCCGCATGCCTAACGCCTGCCGGCGCCGACGGCCACGTACAGGCGCGCGGCCAGCGCGTCGTACAGCGCCATCGTGACCTTACCCGGCTTCCCGTCACCCACCGCCTTGCCGTCTATCGACGCGATCGGCATCACGTCGGTCGTCGTACCGGTCAGGAAGCTCTCCTGCAAGTCGGGGATGTGGTGGATGTGGAACGGCGTCTCGTTCACCGGAACCCCGATCTCGCGCGCCAGCTCGAGCACCACGTCGCGCGTGATCCCGGGGAGAATCAGGTTGCTCGACGGATAGGTGCGCAGTTCGCCATCGATCACGCCGAACACGTTGGTGTGCGACCCTTCCGTCACCGCGCTCTCTTTCACGAAGAGCGACTCGAACGCGCCGTGATCGGTGGCGTACTGCTTGGCCATCACCGCCCCAAGCAGGTTCACCGTCTTGATGTCGCAGCGCGACCAGCGAATATCGGGATACGTGACGACCGCAACGCCGGTCGCGCGCTTGTCGGTCGGGAGGGTGAAGCGCCCCGCGGAGAGGAAGACGGTGCACGGCGTCCCCGCCGGCGGAAAGTGGTGCGTGCGCGGCGCGGCGCCGCGCGTGATCTGCAGGTAGACCGTCCCCTCGCCTGACGTGATGTCATTGCGACGGAGCAGCTCGAGCGAGATCGCCTCGATCTCCTCCAGCGACACCGACGGCGTCAGGCGCAGCTCCTTGAGCCCCCGGGCCAGGCGCCTCATGTGCCGCCCCGACTCGAACAGGTGTCCGTCGACCGCGCGGGTCACCTCGTACACGCCATCGCCAAAGAAGAAGCCGCGCTCATCCACCGAGAGCTTGGCTTCGCTACGCGGGAGATACTCCCCGTTCAGGTAAACCACGCTGGACATACCATCCTCTGTCGTCTTGCGACCCGGACGCGCGCCACGCGCGCCACGCGTCGTTTTCTACCCCGCGGGCGAGGGCAAGTCAAGGCAGGCGCGCGATGTAAGCCATCCCGTCCGGGTTGTTCCCCGCGTGAATCGTGCGACGCACCGACAACGTGGCGAGGTCGAGCTCCACCACCTCCCCCAGGGCCGCCGTCGCCACCCAGGCCCGCTGGCCGCTCGGCTCCATCAGGATCCCGAGCGGGACGGCGCTGTTCCCCATGTCCCCCAGCACCGCCTCGGCCTTCTTCTTCGACGGGTCGAAGGGAATCTCGATCGTGGCGATGAGCGCGCGCGTGGCCGCATCGTACACGGTGATCGCCCCGGCGGCCGCGTTGGACACGAGGACCCGCCTGCCGTCGGGAGTGAACTTGAGGCGGTTGGGGAACCGGCGCGTAGGCGCCGAGCCTAACGAGTCGAGCGTCCCGGCGCGCATGACCGTGATGTAGTCGAGCGTCCGGTCGGCGGCCCAGACCTCGCGACCGTCGGGCGAGACGTCGAGCGCCTCCGGCCCCTTCCCCGTCACTCGTACCTGCACCGCCCTCCCCGCAATCAGGTCAATGCGGCTCACGCTCCCCGAACCGATGTTCGCGGTGTAGGCCATCGATTCGTCGGGGGCGAGCGCCACCATGTGCGTCCCGTTCTGGTCGGTCGCGATTGCCTTCTCCACCGCCCCAGCGGCAATGTCGACCACGAGAAGGGCGCGGCTCACCTCGACGGTCACCAGCACCCGCCGCCCATCCTTCAGCCAAACGATCCCGTGCGGGCGCCGGTAGTCGCCGAGCGCGATGGTGCGCGGCGACGTGCCGCCGGAGAGGTCAAGAACGGTGAGGGAACTCCCGGGCACCTGCCCCCCGTAGTTCCCCACCACCGCCGTGCGCCCGTCGGGTGAGACCGCCACCTCGTGCGGCCCGTCGCCCGTGGGGTAGGTCCGCACGATGCGCCCGCTGGCGATGTCGACGACCGACGCCTGCGCATCGCTCTTGTTCAGGACGATGAGTGCCGGCTGCGCGAGGGCCGACGTCGCCAGTGCGGCGACTGCAGAACTGACGATAGCGATGACGAGACCGCTGACGGCGGCGGCTTGGACGACAGCGGCCGCAACGGAGCGTGGAGCTTTCACCAGGACCTGCCTGCAGAGAGGATGAATGGTGGCGGCGGCCACGACTCGGCCGGCGCCCGCACCCGACGGTAACCCGTTCGCGACGCCGGTGCCAATCGACCGGGACGAATCGTCATCCTGCGGAAGCCACCATGACGCCCAGACTCGCGCTCCGCCTCCTCTCCGTCCCGCTCCTCGTCGCCTACGCCGCGCGGCGTCTCGCCAGCGCCGAGTACTGGGACCTGTTGGATGACCTGAACCTTGCCATTCACGAGGCAGGACATCTCGTATTCCAGCCGTTCGGCGATCATGGCATGACGATCGGCGGGTCACTCTTCCAGGTCCTCGTCCCGCTCGCTTTCGTCGCTTACTTCGCGATGCGCCGCGAGCGCTTCGCGGCGTCGATCGTGATGGCGTGGGTGGCGATAAACCTGCTCAACGTGGCGCTGTACATCGGTGACGCGCGCGCCCAGGAACTCCCGCTGCTGGGGGGCGAGAACTCCGTCCACGACTGGTGGTACCTATTGACCGAGTGGGACCTCCTGAAACGCGACCTCGACATCGCCCGCCACGTGCGCATCGCGGCGATGCTGGCGTGGGTGCTCTCCGCAGCCGGAGCGCTGGCCTTCGCGCGCGCAGGGCAGCCCGAAGGGGGCGCCGTCGTGCCGGATCAGGTCGCGACGTAGCAGTCGCGCCGCGCCGGTCCCACGCTCGGCGCCTACGCTCGGCGCCTACTCCCGGCGCCTACGCTTCGAGCATGCGGCGCACGAGGTGATGGAAGCAGTCCTCCACATGATCGCCCGTCCGGGCCGAGGTGCGCACGACCGGCACGTCGGTCGGACCATGTTCCGACATGAAGGCGTCGTCGAGCGCCCACTCACCGGCGAGGTCGCTCTTGTTGAGCAACAGGAGCGAGGGGATGTCGCCAACCGTCTCCTCGGCGAGCGCGCGGATGGACTTCGTGGTCACCAGCGTCTCGGGACGCGTTCCGTCGGCGACGTAGATGAGCCCTGACGCGCCACGGAGGTACGACATGCGCACGCTCTGGAATTCATCTTCGCCCTGCAGGTCCCACAGGAGGAGCGAGACGGTGGTGTCGCCCATCTCCACCAGCTTGCGGTCGATCTTCACGCCGATGGTGGCCTGATATTTCTCCGAGAACATCGACTCCACGAAGCGCCTGACGAGGCTCGTCTTCCCTACGGCGGTGGCGCCGAGCATGCAGACCTTTCGCTGGACGACGGGCATGGGGACCGGAGTTGAGACGAGGAGACGGGAGGCAGGCGACGGGAGGGAAAGCTACTGCCTCGACAGGGTGATTTTGAGGTGGACCTGGCGCAGCGTGCGGTCGGTGTCGCTGGTGTCGGGGGTGGCGATGAGCCACGCGGGGTTGGCGCCGCGGGCGATGAGGGCACTGCGCGTGCGCGAGGCGCGGGCCTGGCGAAGGATGGCGTTGGTTGCTTCGGACCCCACGCTGTCGGCCGAGCCGACGAGTTCGATCGTCGCCGTGCGCTCGCCCCGCGCCGCATCGGCGAGGAAGGCACGGATGCGCGTGGCCAGGGAGTCGACGCGCCGCTCCTGCCCGGCGACAGGGACGGCGCTCCCCAGCGGGAAGTCGAAGGTGACCTGTTCCAGCGAGTCGGCCGCGGCCCGCAGCGCGACCTCGGCCGAGTCGGCAAGCGCCGCCAGATGCAACGCCGCCACACCGGGGACGGCAAGGGCCAGGCGCTGGGCCTCGCGCCGCCACGCCGCCGAGGCGACGCCGCTGGCGATCAGGGTATCCCCCGACAGCCGCAACGACGTGCGGGACGATGGGACGAGGAGCGCATTGGCACGCGTGAGGACGAACTCGGGGCGGAGCGTGTCGACTCCCTCTGCGCCAGCCTTTCGCTGGAGGTGCATGCTTATGGCAAGCGTACTCATCATCGGGCGGTGCCATGCTTAGAACACCCTATGCGCGCAGCGGCGCGCGCGGCCAGGTGCGTATCATAGGCGGCA
>DAIESF010000375.1 GCA_027346425.1 Gemmatimonadota bacterium
GTCAGGTCGAACGGGAGGGCACCCGACAGCAACTCGTACAGCATCACCCCCAGCGCGTAGACGTCGGTGTGGATTCCGACCCGTTCCCCCTTGACCTGCTCCGGCGCCGCGTAGGCCGGCGTCATCAGCCGCATTCCCGTGCGCGTCACCTCGTCCTGGGCGTCGCCGTCGTCGTCCAACCGCTCGAGTTGCTTGGCGATCCCGAAGTCGAGGAGCTTCACCGATCCGTCAGCGCGCACGAGGACGTTCGACGGCTTGAGGTCGCGATGGATGACCAGGTTCTGGTGGGCGTGCAGGACGGCCTCGCCGACTCCGCGCACCAGCTGCAATCGGGCACGCAGCGGGAGCTGCCGGCTCCGGCAGTACTCACCCAGCGCCACCCCTTCCACGTGCTCCATCGCGATCCACGGCGTCCCGTCGGCCAGGGTCCCCGCGTCGAACAGTCGGGCGATGGCGGGATGGTTGAGCTGCGCGAGCACCTTCTGCTCGGCGACAAAGCGTTCGCGGCGGGCTGGCGAGAGCCAGGCGTCGCGCAGGAGCTTGATGGCCGCCGCACTCCCGAGGTCGGCACGCTCGGCCAGGTACACCACCCCCATCCCCCCTTCGCCCAGCAGCCGCACGAGGCGATACGGCCCGACCACGTGCGTGGGGAGTGGTGCTGCATGGGCGTGGGGGAGGAGAGCACTCGCGACGTGGGAGACATTGCGATCGACCAGCGATTCCCCTGCCGCATCGCCGTCGAGCAGCGCCTCCACCTGGGCGCGCAGCTCGGGGTCGCCGGCGCACGCGCGATCCAGCAGGGCAGCGCGTGCGCCGGGGGCGAGATCGGCGGCTTCGTGGAAGAGTTCCTGGATGCGCTCCCAGCGCCTGGCGTCCATATGTCACCTCCCGCAGTGCGGACCTAACGAGGGCGGCGCAGCTCCGCGGCCAGCCAGGCGCGCGCCGCCCGCCAGTCTCGCACGATCGTCGCCTCCGACACCGCTAGAAGCTCGGCCGTCTCCTTGAGCTCCAACCCGCCAAAGAACCGGGCCTCGACCAGCATCGCCTGGCGCGGGCTCCGGCGCGCCAGCGCATCCAGCGCGTCGTCGAGTGCGAGCAGTTCGTCGGCCGCGGTGCTCGTCTCCCCCATCGAGTCTTCGAAGGTCACGAAGGCGACTCCGCCTCCGCGCTTGTCGGCCTGGCGACGGCGCGCCGCCTCGATCAACACCTGCCGCATCGCCCGCGCGGCAATGCGCTTGAAATGCAGGGGCGACGTGTGCACGACGTGAGGCGACCCCGCCAGCTTGAGCCATGCCTCGTTGACCAGGGCGGTGGGGCTCAGCGTCGCGCTCGGGTCGCCGGACCGCACCGACGAGGCGAGGCGGCGCAATTCCTCGTATGCCTCGCTGAAGACGAGGTCGAGCGCGCGCCGGTCGCTCTCCGACGGTTCGGGATGGAGGGGATCGTACCCGGACCACGGGTCCGGTTCGTCACGATACATCGAGGCACCCGGCAGACAGACAGGAGGGGCTACAGGAGCCCGGGCGTGGAGGAAGCAGGCCCCCGTCGGCGGGGACGCGACGCTCGGTAATCCATGATTGGGTGACGCGGACCATCGCCAAACTCGTGCATGCCAGCGCGTGGCGCCAGTGGAAGGGAGAGCGCCGTGACGGTCCGTTGCGAATTCCTGCGCAATGCGAGGGCGGGCCCTTGCCCTGCGCACTCCCCAACTCCCCCTCTCGCCATTCCGAGGACCGAGCGATGCGTCGCTTCCGCTCATTCCCGCTCCTGCAGTCGCTCGCTTGGTTGGTCCTCACGCTCGCTGCCGCCTCGGCGAGTGGCTGTGGCGGGGGAGGCGATGGAGGAAACGGAACGCCGACACAGCCCGCCGGCAGCACCGGGACACTCACGTTGAGCGTCTCGAGCGCGACCACCTCGCTCACGGTCGCCGGGAACACCAGCGTGACCGTGACCATCACTCGCGGGGGGAGTTTCACTGGCGTGGTCGCCCTGTCGGTGAGCGGACTCCCCGCCGGCGTCACCGGGATCTTCGCCCCCGCCACGCTCGACGCATCGACCACCAGCGCCGTCCTCACCCTCACCGCAGCGTCGACGGCGAGCGCTGGAAGCGCCCCACTCACGATCTCCGCCAGCGGGAGCGGCGTGACGACCCAGACGGCGAGCATCTCGCTCGTCGTCACGCAGCCGGCAATTGCCCTGGGGGCCACGCCAACGACAGTGAGCATCGCGGCCGGGTTGACCGGGTTCACGACGATTTCTATCGGGCGCTCGGCCGGCTACACCGGCGCCGTCACCTTCGTGCTCGACAACCCGCCGAACGGCATTTCCGCCAGCTTCGCCTCGTCGCCGACGCAGGCGAACAGCGCGACCGTGACGTTCCTGGTCGCCGCCAGCGTCGTCGCCGGCAGCTACACCGTGAACGTGAAGGGGAGCGCCCCTGGCGCCGCCGACAAGAGCATCGCCATCGCCCTCACCGTGACCGCGTCTCTCCCCATCGGCTTCACCATCGCCGTCGATCCTGTCGAGTTCGAGCTTCCGGCCGGCAAGGGGTGGAGCGGGTACGGGATCGTGTCCGTGGCCCGGGCCAACGGCTTCACCGGTCCGGTGAACGTCGCCGTCACGCCGGTCGTGGGCTCCGTGGGCGCGGTCGTGGCTGCCACCCCGGCCACGGTCGTCGCCACTGAAGGCGCCACCAACCTCTTCGCCCTTGCGGCTGACGGAACCGCCCCCGGCGTGTACACCGCCACGGTGCGCGTGACCGCCGCCGGCGTTGCCGAACAGCAGGCGCAGGTGCGGCTGCGGGTTTCGGCGCCCAGCACCGGCAGCATCCAGTGGAAGTTCTGCAGCGCCAGCCGTGTTCCGCGGTACTTCGCCGTGCGCGACGGAAACGGTGGGTGGCAGCACATCGTCCCCGACGGACCGGCCGCAGCAACGGCCGCCAGCCCGACGACCTTCCACTTCAACATGTCGCAGGCCACCGGCGCGGTGGCCATGATCAACCTCGGCGAGAAGACCAGCGCGTCGCCGCTCATCCAGGGGTTCCGCTGGGAGGTGTACTACATGACGGCGGCCGAACTCATCGATCGGGCGACGAGGGAGTGCACCTTGTACCCCGACGTCACCACGCGCAGCGCCACGGGAAGCCTCAGCGGCTACCAGGCGTTCGACGCCGTCGTCGTGTCCGCCAGCCGCAAGGCTCTGGCGTATGCCGGGAGCACTGGGCCTGCCAGCACCACGCTCACGGCGCAGAACCTCCAGCCCGGTCCGTTCGACCTGTTCGTGACGCGCTCCTCGTTCACCAACGGCGGTCTGGTCCCCATCGTCACGCAGCAGCTCGTCCTGCGCCGAGGACTCGATCCGGCCAGCGGCGGGACGCTTGCCCCCATGAACTTTGCCACCGAGGGAGTAGCGCCGGTGACCGGCGTCGTGACGTTCGGGAACACCAACGGCGAGACCTTCTACAGCATCTCCAACTTCATGACCGCCGACGGGCTGAACGCCCTGTTCCACGCCACGGGGACGTACACCGCGATCAGTCGCGCCTGGTACGGGGTGCCGGCGAGCAGACTCGTCGCCGGCGACCTGCACCAGATCGTCGCCACCACCAACAACGTGAGCGCGAGGCGGGCCATCATCGCCTACGCCGCGAACGTCTCCAACCGCACCCTCGATTTCGGCCCTGCCCTGTCCACGCCTAACGTGGCAGCTGGCGCCGCCGCCACGCCGTGGCTCGTGCGGGCGACCGGCACCCTGGGTTCCGACTACGTCCATCGCGCCTCGATGTACCTGCGCGAGACGATCGCCGACCCGCGGGCCGCGATGATCACCGCCACGCGTGGCTGGTTGGGCGCCGGCAGCAGCTACGACGTCGCCTTCCCCGACCTTTCGGCGGCCACCGGCTTCACCGCCTTCTGGAACCTGCGACGCGGGGCTGGCGTAAAGTGGACCGTGACCGGAGGCGAGGGCGACCCCGGGTCTACGGAGGAAACGCTGTGCATGTTCAGCGGATTCTGCGCGGTGAAGGCGGTGGATGGGGCGGTGTACAAGTCGGCGCAGGCGACGGGGACGGTGACGGTGCCATGACGTCGCGCCGCAGCTCCGACTGGGCTGGAGGCGTTGGTACAGCGTGCTGCGCCCCATCCCCATCGCCGACGCCATCGCT
>DAIESF010000381.1 GCA_027346425.1 Gemmatimonadota bacterium
TCTAGCGTAGTTAGGCACCCTTGTGCAGAGTTTCCCTAACACTACGGCGCACGCGGCAGCGGTGCTGACGGCGCTTCCGGACACCGTCCGCGCCCGTAGCTTCCCGATCATCACCAATGGGCACGCGCGTGCCCGTTGCCACCAAGGAGTCTCACGTGCGCCACCGCTCCCGCATCGCCTCCGCTATCGCGACCGCTGCGATCGCCCTCTCCGCCTGCAGCACGCAAACGGTTCCGCCCCCCGCCGCCGAGAGCGGCGCCGCCGCCCCTGCCGCCTACTTCGACACCACGGGGCGCAAGGACATCCTGGGCGGCGGCGCGCACCTCATCCCCATCAAGACCCCCAAGGGGACGTTCAACGTCTGGACCAAGCGCGTGGGCAACAACCCCACCATCAAGCTCCTCCTCCTGCACGGCGGGCCGGGGATGACGCACGAGTACTTCGAGGCGGCCGACTCGTACTTTCCTGGCGCCGGAATCGAGTACTACTACTACGATCAGTTAGGCTCGTTCTACTCCGACCAGCCGAAGGATTCCTCGCTCTGGAACACGGCGCGATTCGTCGAGGAAGTGGAGCAGGTGCGGCAGGCGCTCGGGCTCGACCAGGACAACTTCTACCTCCTGGGGCAATCGTGGGGCGGGATCCTGGCGATGGAGTACGCCCTCAAGTACCAGCAGCACCTCAAGGGGCTCATCATCTCCAACATGATGGCGAGCATTCCAGCCTACAACGAGTATGCTGCCAAGGTCCTGATGCCGAAGATGGACCCCAAGGTGCTGGCCGAGGTGCAGGCGATCGAGGCTCGCAAGGACTACGGCAACCCGCGCTACATGGAGCTGCTCATCCCCAACCATTACGAGCACCACATTTTGCGCATGCCGCAGGCGGAGTGGCCCGATCCCGTGCAGCGTGCCTTCAAGCACGTGAACCCGGACATCTACGTCCCCATGCAGGGGCCCAGCGAACTCGGGGCCATCGGCAAGCTCGAGAAGTGGGACCGCACCGCCGACCTCCCGAAGATCACCGTCCCGACGCTGGTGATCGGCGCCGAGTTCGACACCATGGATCCCAAGCACATGGAGTGGATGGCGGGACAGGTGAAGCGCGGACGCTACCTCTACTGCCCCAAGGGGAGCCACCTGGCGCTGTACGACGACCAGCAGGTGTACTTCGGCGGGGTCATCAAGTTCATGAAGGACGTGGACGCCGGACGGTTCTGACCGGCAGCGCGCGTTAGGCTCCCCTATCGCGCGAGGAACTGCTCCACGGCCGGCCACACCAGCTCGGGGCGCTCGGCGTAGGCGAAATGCGCCGCGCGCGGCACCTTCACCAGCGTCGCCCGCGGCAGTGCCGACGTCCATTCCTCCACGAGATCCATCGGGATGGCTTCCTCCTCCCCGTGGAGGATGAGCGTCGGGATGTCGAGCGAGCGCAGCTGGGCCCGAATGTCCCAGTCGCCATACGAGCCCATCACCAGCCGGTTCGTCGTCGAGAGGCCGAACTTGATCCCGTTCGGGTCCGACGCGCAGAGATCGGAGCGCACGAGCGGGAGGGTGCGCGCCGGCTCGGCGAGCCTCGGGACCATGGCGGCGCGCCAGTAGTCGCGACAGGCGGCTCGCACCGAGTCGCCAGTGGTGGCGGCGCCCAGCCGGCGATTGGCATCGGCAAGCGATCGTTGCAGGGTGCTGTCCATGCGCGACGCGGAGTTCTTCGCGAAGCGCTGCCAGAAGTCGCCGCGTCGCGGAGGAACGGGACCCAGGAAGATCATGCGCCGCACATTCGACGGATGGGCGATGGCGTACGTCGCCGCCAGGAGTGGTCCGTACGAATGCGCGATGAGCGTCATGCGCGAGATGCCGAAGTGGCGCCGAACGGCGTCGAGATCGGCCACCTGTTGCGTGGCATTCAACGTCGCGGTGTCCGTCGGGAGCGTGGAGCGCCCCGCACCTCGCTGGTCATAGAAGATCACCGTGTGTCGCTCGGCGAGCACCGCGAAGTCACCGGCATTGCTCTCGAGGTCCACACCCGGGCCACCATGGATGGCGACCAGCGTGTCACCGCCGTGCCCCATCACCCGATAGAAGAGTCGGGCACCGTCAGGGGTGGAAACGTACCCCTCGCCCTGCGTAGTCTGCGCCGCGAGCGACGCTCCCCCCAGTGCAACTGCAGCCAGTACGACGGCGATAAGAGCAACGTTACGAATGAAGTGACGGCGTGGCATGCGCATGGCTCGTGACTCGTGTCTGGGAAGCGCGCTCCGCAGTGATCGCGCCCTCCCCGTGATCCCCCGTGTTCCCCCGCGTTCCCCCGCGTTCCCCCGTGTTTCATTTACTTCCCATGTTCCACGTGCCCCCCCATGCCCCCCCCACACCCGAGTCCCTACACCGCATCACTCAAGCTCGTGAACGAGAACTCCCGCGTGCGGATTGCCGGAACCACGATCGCCTGCCCCGTGTTCCCGCTCTCGCTCGCACTCACCCGGATGGCGCGCGACATCGCCTCGAGGTTGTTCAGCATGAACACCGGCGACTCGTTGAAGCGGAAGTTCTTCACCGCCTTGGTGATCTTCCCCTTCTCCACGAGGAAGGTTCCGTCGCGTGTGAGCCCCGTGTAGAGGACGGTGCGCGGGTCGACCGGACGGATGTACCAGAAGCGCGTCACGAGGATGGCGCGTTCCGTCCCGGCGATGAGTTCGTCGAGCGACTGGTCGCCGCCGAGCATCGTGAGGCCGGCGCCGCCGCCACCGAACCCGCCGCCGCCGAAGCCTCCTCCACCCCCTCCGGCGTTCGCCTCCTTCCCCTGCTTCTGGGCCCAGTAGCGATCGTACGAGAGGTTCTTCACCACCCCGTCCTCGATCCACACCGTGCGCCGGAGCGGGAGTCCGTCAGCCGCAAAGGTGTTGGTCCCGACGTCCGGGTCGAGCGGGTCGGAGACCAGCGTCACCCGCTCGTCCATCACCTTCATCCCGATCTTGTTTCCGCCGCCCTGCTTCGTGAAGAACGACCGCCCCTCGTCGGCGTTGCGGGCGTTCATCGCCCCCATCAGCAGCTGCACGAGGTTGCCCACCGCGGTCGGCTCGAGGATGACGGTGTAGCGCCCCGGCTCGATGGCCACCGCGTGCTGCGAGGCGCGCGCCTTCTGGATCGCGGTCGCGCCTAACGCCTTGGCATCGATCTTCGACCAATCCCAGTGCGCCGAGCCTCCCCACCCCGACCCTTGCCCATCGGGGGTGCGCACCGTCGTCGTCAGCACCGCCTCGGTGGTGCGGGAGTAGGCGAACAATCCTTTGCTGTTGGCGATGGCCAACGCCGTCCCACGCGACTCGATGTACCCGGTCGACACCAGCCCGGCGGCACGGGCCGGTTCGGTGATGGTCTTGATCGCCGCCGCCCGCGCCACCGGGTCGAGCTGGGCGGTCGCATCGCTCCACCCGATCGACTCGGCGTACTGCTGCGGCCCCAGCTCGGGCATCGCCTCCGGATCCTCGGGAGAGAGGCGCGCCAGGTTCTCGGAGTTGGCCACCACCTGCTGTAGCGCCGCGTCATCGAGCTTGTTGGTCGTCGCCGTCGCGCTCCGCTTCCCAAAGGTGCTGAGCACGGTGACCACGGTGTCGACGTTGTCGCCAGCGGTGGAAATCTGGTTCACCGCAAAGCGCGAGTTGGCCCGTGCCCCACTGCGAATGGTCACGCGCGTGGAGTCGGCGGTGGCGAAGTACAACACGCGCTTGGCCAGCGCCTGCGCCTCGTCGCGCGACAGGATGGGCGCCCCCTCGACGTACAGCGAACGCGGCGCGCTCATGCCGTCCTCCCGGTGTTGATGACGTTGATCTGGCGGTGGCGGGTCGGGACGCACCCATGCGAGACGGCGTTGGCCTGTGACGGCTGCCCCTTGGCGTCGCCGAAGGCGCCGCACAGCTGGTAGCTCTTCGGGCCGCCGATCATGTCCATCGCCGCCCAGAACTCCGGCGTGCGGATCTGGTAGGCCACATCCTTGAGCATCCCGGTGATCTT
>DAIESF010000388.1 GCA_027346425.1 Gemmatimonadota bacterium
GGCGATGGCCTTCCTGACGCGCGGCTACACGCAGCGGGTGGAGGACGTGGTGGGGGAAGGGGTGTTCGCCGAGGCCCACGAGAACATGGTGATGGTGCGCGACATCGAGCTGTACGCGCTGTGCGAACACCACATGCTCCCGTTCTTCGGGAAGGCGCACATCGCGTACATCCCGAACGGGAAGATCGTCGGGCTGAGCAAGCTGCCGCGGATCGTCGACATGTTCGCCCGGCGGCTGCAGGTGCAAGAGCGGCTGACGGGGGAGATCGCCGAGGCGATTGCCGGGGTGCTGGCGCCGCACGGGGTGGGGGTGGTGGTGGAGGCGTACCACCTGTGCATGATGATGCGGGGGGTGGAGAAGCAGAACTCGAAGACGATCACCTCGGCGCTGCTGGGCTGTTTCCGCGACGACGCCCGCACGCGCGACGAGTTCCTTCGTCTCGCCCACGGCTCCGGCAACGGCCGCTGAGATGCGCGTGCTCGAGGGCACAAGCGCCGTCGTCACCGGGGCCTCGCGCGGGATCGGGCTCGCCATCGCCCGCGCCCTTGCGGCTGACGGGGCGCGCGTGGCCCTCCTGGCCCGTCCGAGCGACGCGCTGCGCGCCGCGGCCGACGCGCTGGAGGGGCGCGGCATCGCCATCCCCTGCGACCTCACCCGCCCCGACGACGTCGACGCGGCGCTCGGCGACATCGAGCGCGCGATGGGGGTGCCGCACCTCCTCGTGAACAACGCCGGCGCCTTCGCCCTCGGAGCGATCGGCGCCATGCACCCGGCCGAGGTGGAACAGCTCCTCTCGCTCAACCTCGTGGCCCCGTATCGCCTGATGCACGCCATGGTCCCCCGGATGCGCGCGCGCGGGAGCGGACACGTCATCACGATCGGCTCCATCGCCGACCGCCAGGCCTTTCCGGAGAACGCGGCCTACGCCGCCGGAAAGTTCGGCGCGCGTGCCATGCACGAAATCCTGCGCCAGGAGCTGCGCGGTACCGGCGTGCGCGTGTCGCTCGTCTCGCCGGGCCCCGTCGACACCGCGCTGTGGGATCCCATCCACCCCGAGTCGCGCCCCGGTTTCACCCCGCGCTCCGAGATGCTGCGAGCCGAGGCGGTGGCCGACGCCGTCGTCTGGGTCGCCACGCGCGCGCGCGAGGTGAACATCGACGAGTTGCGCCTGAGCCACAGCTAGGCGAGCGTTGGACAGCGCGGGCGGCGCGTCAATGCCCGTCTTCCGTCGCCCGTCTCCCGACGCCCGTCTCACGCCTGGTCCATGCACATCGAGCTGGTCGATTCCCTCCGCTGTCCGCACCCCCACGAGGACACCTGGCTGGTGGCGAGCGTGACGCGCTTCGAGGGGCGCGACATCGTCGAGGGTTCGTTGGGGTGCCCGGTCTGCCGCCGCCAGTACGCGGTGCGTGAGGGTGAGGTGGATTTCACCGTCAGCGTGGCACCTGGCGGCGATGCGCTGCCGCCCGCTGCCGCGGCGGGGACGGCAGCGCGCCCGGGGGAGACGCAGCAGGCGGCCGCGTTCACGTTGGTGCCTGACGAGGAGGTATTCCTGCGCGCCCGTGCCCTCCTCGCCCTTGGCGAACCGGGGGGGATCGTGCTGCTGGGTGGTGCGCACGCCCGGAACGCCGATGCGTTCGAGGACGAGGTCCAGGTGACGACGCTCCTCCTCAATGCCCCCGCCGGCCTGCGTCCGAGCGGTCGCTACCCCTCGGCGATGCGCGCCACCGACACCGTCCCAGTGGCCGGCGGCGGGCTGCGCGGGGCCTGGCTGGACCGGGACACGGCAACGCCCGCCATCATGGCGGCGGCGGCGCGCGCCCTGCGCCGCGGAGGGCGCCTGGTCGCCCCCGTCGAGGTGATGCTCCCCGCCGGGGTGCGCGAGCTTGCCCGCGACCGGCGCGAGTGGGTGGCCGAGGGGGAAGGGGGGATGAGCGCCCCGGTGGCGATCCGCCGGCGTTAGGCGCCCGACGCCGGCGGGCCGTCGCCGCTCATGCGGCCACCCCGCCCCCTCAGGCGCCGGGCTCGTCCTCGTACACGCGGTCGATGAAGTCGCGGTACCGCTCGTCGACGACGCGCCGCTTCACCTTCAGCGTAGGGGTCATCTCGCCCGACTCGACCGAGAAGTCGTGCTCCAGCAGCGCGACCTTCTTCGGCGTCTCGAAGCTCGCCAGCCCCGTCAGCTGCTTGCGAACCTCCTTCTCCATCTTCGCCTGCACGGTCGGCATCTGCAGCAGCTGGGCGCGATCGGTCCAGAGGAGTCCCGTGAGCGCCGCCCACTTCTCCAGGTGGTCGTAGTTCGGGACGATGAGGACGATCGGATACTTCCGGCGGTCGCCGATCATCACCGCCTGGCTCACGTACTTGTTGGTCTTGATCAGGTTCTCGATCGGTTGCGGGGCGATGTTCTTCCCGCCGGCCGTCACGATGATGTCCTTCTTCCGGTCGGTGATCCGGACGAAATCGTCCTCGATCACCCCGATGTCGCCGGTGTGAAACCATCCCTCGGCATCGATCGCCTCGCTGGTGGCCTCGGGCTTGTTCCAGTACCCCTTCATCACGTGCGGGCCCCGCGTCAGGATCTCACCGTCAGGTGCAATCATCACTTCCACCCCGTTCACCGGCTTGCCGATGGTCCCGATGCGGAAGGCGGCCGGCGTGTTCACCCCGATCACCGGCGACGTCTCGGTCAACCCATAGCCCTCGAGGATGGTCAGCCCGGCGGCATAGAAAAACTTGTTGATCTCGCTCGCCAGCGGCGCCCCTCCCGACACGAAGTAACGCAACCGCCCCCCCGTGCGCGCCTTGAGCTTGGAGAAGACGAGCTTCTGCGCCACCGTGTACTGCAAGGCGAGGAGCCCGCGCGGTTCGTTGCCGGCGAGCCGCCGGTCGGCCCAGCGATCGGCAACGGCACGCGCCCAGAAGAAGATCCGCTTCTTCAGCGCGCCACCCGACAACGCATTTTCCAGTACGCGGGCGTACATCTTCTCGTACAGGCGCGGCACCGACATCGCGATCGTCGGTCGCACTTCCTGCATGCAGATGGGGACCAGGTCGAACGAGTCCACGTAGGCGATCGACGTCCCCGTGGCGAAGAACCAGTAATCGCCCGTGCGCTCGAAGATGTGGCTCAGCGGGAGGAACGAGAGCGCGACCTCGTTCTCCCCCATGGGGATCGCGTCGCGCGTGCCGGCGATGTTGGACCAGAAGTTGTCGTGGGTGAGCATCACCCCCTTGGGGGCGCCCGTCGTTCCCGACGTGTAGATGATCGTGGCCAGGTCACCCGGCATCACGGCGCGCGCCTCGCGCTCCCACGCTTCCGCCGCTTCCGCATTGTCGGCCGCCCTCCCCGTCGCCTCGACCTCGGCCAGCGTGATGTGGGCGACCTCCCCGGCCTCCGTGTCGAAGGCGATCACCAGACGGATCCCCGGGGCCTGGTCGCGCACCGACGCCACCTTCTCGGCCTGCACTCGCGAGGAGACGAAGATCGCCACCGCCCCGGAGTCGTTCACGATGTACGGGATCTGCGGCGCGGGAAGCGTGGGGTAGATCGGGACGTCGGCCAGTCCACTGGTCAGGCAGGCCCAGTCGGCCATCGCCCACTCCGGGCGATTCTCGGAGAGCAGGGCAATCCGGTCGCCACGAATGATCCCCAGTTCGCGCAGCCCCAAGGCGATGTGTCGCACCCGCTCCCGAATGGTCTGGTGCGAGATCGGTTCCCAGGAGTTGGCCGCCAGACGCACCTGCATCGCGTCTGGCTTGTCGTGTCGCTCGATCGCGTCGAAGAAGAGCCGGGTGAGCGTCCCCTCCGGGGGGCGCGGGCCTCCACGAGCGTAC
>DAIESF010000389.1 GCA_027346425.1 Gemmatimonadota bacterium
GGCGTCGATCCCCAGGCTCTCCGCGCGGGCGCGCGTGTACGAGGTGAGGAACGTCCCGATGATCCCCATCAGGAGCACGCCGACCATCGGCGTCCCCGTCCAAGCCGGGACCGCGTGGTGCACGTCATTGCGGGCGAAGAAGACCGTAAGCCCGCCGAGCACAGCGCCGTCGGCGACCCGGTCGAGCGTCGAGTCGTAGAAGGCCCCGAACACCGTGGAGCGCCCAGTGCGTCGCGCGACCGTCCCATCCAGGACGTCGAATAGCGCCGTGAGCCCCAGCACCCACCCTGCCACCGAGATGTGCCCCATCGCGTAGATCACCCCGGCCGACATCGAGCACAAGGTGCCGACGGTGGTGATCGTGTTGGGGTTGATGCGCCGGCGTACCATCCAATCCGCCACGGGAGCGATCACCCTCAGGTAACCGCGAATGATCGCTTCCCAGATACTCTTCATGTGGAGCGGATGGGGAGAGACGACGGTGCGGTCACGGGAGGGACGTCGGAAGGCGCGCAGGGGCCTGACGAGCACACGGTGTGCGAATCAAGCCCCTGAAAGTACGGCTCGCTACGGGCACTTACAACCCTGTGACTACGGCACTTGCCACTCGAAGACTCCGTTCAGGACGACGCCTTCCCGCGTGTACGATTTCGAGCCATCGGCGAGCGTGGCGCGGAGCCGAACCGTGCTCCCAGCCGGGACGCCGCGGACCGGGACGATCTCGGTGCTCCTGGCCGCCACCGACGTGAGCGTGAGTTCCGTCCCGCCATACGTCACGTACAGCGTGACCGACTGCGCGGTGTTGTTCGTGACCTTGAGGGAGACGTCGACGGCGGCGGCGGGGGCAGTCTCCACCGTGACCTGGCGGGAGCACGCGGCGAGCGAGATCATCGCCACGAAGAGGAATCGTCGCATGAAGGTCTGGGGTATGAGAAGCGGGCGCCCGATCTTGTCGTCGAGCACCCTTGCGGGCGAAGGTGCCGAGGCACGAGCGTTCGCGCAACACCTCAATTCACAGACGCGATGTCCGTCGAAGCCGCACAGAACGCCTGGCGCGTGAGCGCGCCACTCCCTCCCGGTCCTGCGTCGCGATCGCTCGCTGCGTTCGCCCTCCTGCTCGTGGTGTCGGCGTGCCGACTACCGGGTCAGGGACCCTCACTCCCACCCCTCCCCCGCGTGAGTACCGAAGAGGCCGCTGCGCGGCATGTGGACGTCGCCACGCTGCAGGCGCGACTCGAGCACACCCTGCAGCAGGCCATGCGCGACTCGGCCTTTCCCGGTGCAGTGGCGCTGGTGGGGAGCCGGGACGGGGTCCTCGCGGAGGCCAGCGTCGGGCACCTGGACGCCGCCGACCCGACCGTGCCTAACGATCGCACGCTGTGGGACCTCGCCTCGCTCACCAAGGTCGTCGGGATGACCTCGGGGGTGGAGCGCCTCGTGCAGGAGGGGCGCATCGACCTGGACGCTCCGGTCCAGCGCTATCTCCCGGAGTGGATCGGTCCGAACAAGGACCGGGTGACGGTCCGTCACCTCCTGACGCACTCCTCGGGGCTCCCCGCGTGGCGCCCGCTGTACAAGGAGGCCAGTACGCCGGCCCAGGCATTGGCCCTCGTCTTCGCCACGCCCCTCGACACCCTCCCGGGGACGCGCATGGTGTACAGCGACCTGGGCGCCATTCTCATGGGCCAGATCGTCAACCGCGTCACCGGCACGACGTTCGACAAGTACGTGACGCGGCAGGTCTTCCGCCCGTTAGGCATGCTCGAGACGATGTGGATGCCGAAGGCGTCGCTGCGCCCGCGCATCGCCCCCACCGAGGTGGATCCCTGGCGCCAGCGCCACCTCCGGGGCGAGGTCCACGACGAGAACGCGTTCGCCCTCGGTGGCATCTCGTCGCACGCCGGTCTGTTCTCGACCGCCCGCGACCTGTCCCGCCTCGCCAGGATGTACCTGAACCATGGACGTCTGGACGGGGTACAAGTCCTGGATTCGGCGACCATCGAGCTCTTCACCGCCCGCCCCAACTCGTCGCTCTCCAACCGGGCGCTGGGGTGGGAGAAGCCGAATGGCTCGAACTCGGCCGGCCACCGGATGTCGCCGGCCGCCTTCGGGCATACCGGGTTCACCGGGACCTCGTTCTGGGTCGACCCGGGCAACGACCTCTTCGTGATCCTCCTGACCAACCGGGTCAACCCGACCCGCCAGAACACGAAGATCGGGCAGGTGCGGATCGCGGTCGCCGACGCCGTGCTGGGGGCGATCCAGGGGTGTGCGGAGAGCGCCACCGTTCTTGAATGCCCCGGGACGGGGCGCTAAATTGTCGAGCAGACCAGTCGCAATTCGCGGCTCTTCGCAACGGAGGAAATCGTGAGCACAAACCTGGAACCTGAACTGCTGGTCACCGTCACCCCGGTCGCCACCGTCGAGGTCAAGCGCTTCATGGAGGCCGAGGGGGTGGCCGCCGACGTCGGCGGGCTCCGAGTCTCGGTCCAGCCAGGGGGCTGCAGCGGCTTCAAGTACGGGCTGCTCATCGAGGACGCGGCGGCCGATGACGACTATATCCTGCAGCACGAGGGATTCCGCATGTTCGTGGACCCCTTCTCGGCCCAGTACATCAACCAGGTCGTGATCGACTACGTCTCGTCGATGCAGGGATCCGGCTTTACTTTCAAGAACCCGAACGCCACCGGCGGCTGCGGGTGTGGTAGTTCCTTCTCTGCCTAACGAACCATGATGAAATCGGCTCCAGGCGTGGTGACCACGCCGGGCGCCGCCGCGTACGACGAGGCCCGCGATTTGTTGTCGACGAATCGCGGGCCTTCGCGTTCCCACGACGGCGACGCCCACGCGCGCGAGCGCATCCCCACGATTGTCGTCGACCAGCACGAGGATATCGCTCGGCTCGTCGCCTCGCGCATTGCCGCGATCGTCCGGGACCGGGCGGCCAGCGGACGCCCATGCGTCCTCGGGCTCGCGACCGGGTCGACCCCCATCGGCGTCTATCGCGAACTCATCCGGATGCACCGCGAAGAGGGACTCTCGTTCCGGCACGTGGTGACGTTCAACCTGGACGAGTACTACCCGATGCCGCCGGACAGCGTGCACTCCTACGTCCGCTACATGTGGGAGAACCTCTTCGCGCACATCGACATCGACAAGGCGAACGTGCACATCCCGCGCGGTGACATCCCGCGCGGCGAAGTGGAGGGCTATGTGCGCGCGTACGAGGAGGCAATCCGCGCCGTCGGCGGAATCGACTACCAGATCCTCGGGATCGGGAAGACCGGACATATCGGCTTCAACGAACCGGGGTCGGGCGCCGAGAGTCGCACGCGGGTGGTGACGCTCGACATGATCACGCGCCGCGACGCCGCCGCCGATTTCTTCGGCGAGGAGAACGTCCCGCGCGAGGCGCTCACGATGGGTGTCGCCACGATCCTTGCGGCGCGCGAGATTGCGATCCTCGCCACCGGCGAGCACAAGTCGGCGATCGTGCGGCGTGCGGTGGAGGGCGACATCGCCGTCGACGTGGCGGCCACGTTCCTGCAGCGGCACCCGTCCACGACGTTCTTCGTCGACCGTGCGGCCGCCGCCGACCTCACGCGGATCGCCACGCCGTGGCTCCTCGACGAAGTCTCGTGGACCGAGGACCTCACGATCCGTGCCGTCGTCTGGCTCTCCCTCAAGACGGAAAAGGCGATCCTCAAGCTCACGCAGCGCGACTATGCGGAGCACCACCTGTCGTCGCTCATGGCGAAGTTCGGGAGCGCGGGAGAGGTCAACGGGCACGTCTTCAATGCGTTAGGCGCGAAGATCAAGGGGCGCTCCAAGCTGCCCGAGAAGCGACGTATCATCTGCTTCTCGCCGCACCCGGACGACGACGTGATCTCGATGGGGGGGATCCTGCGCAAGCTGATCCTGAACGAGAACGACATCACGGTCGCCTACATGACGAGCGGCAACATCGCCGTCTTCGACCACGACGTGCGCCGCTACGTGGACTTCCTGGTGCGACTGGCCCGCGACCGGAAGCTCGACGTCTCGGCGATCGAGGCGATGCGCGACCGCGTCTACGGGTTCCTTGCCGCCAAGCACGCGGGCGACGTCGACATCGCGGAAGTGCAGGACATCAAGCGCATCATTCGCGAGTCCGAGGCGATCTCGGGGATCGAGACGCTCGGCCTGACGAGTGGGGCCGCGCGCTTCCTCAACCTCCCGTTTTACCAGACGGGGAAGGTCCGCAAGGACCCGATTGGCCCGGCCGACGTCGCCATCGTGCGGAGGCTGATCGAGGAGCAGAAGCCCGACATCATCTTCGTCGCCGGCGACCTCTCCGATCCGCACGGGACGCACCGGATGTGCAAGGAGGCCATCGAGGGGGCGCTGGCGGCGATGCGCGCCGATGCCGGTGGCGCGTCCCTCTCCCTCCCCGACGTCTGGCTCTATCGCGGAGCGTGGCAGGAATGGCCGATCACGGAAGCGACGTGGCTCGTCCCCATTTCGCAGGACGAATTGCGCCTCAAGATTCAGGCGATCTTCAAGCACCAATCGCAGAAGGACTCTGCGCCCTTCCCCGGCCAGGACGACCGTGAGTTCTGGCAGCGGGTCGAGGCGCGCAACAAGGACACGGCGGCGCTCCTCGACCGCCTCGGACTGGCCGAGTACTTCGCCATGGAGGCGTATGTCGTCATGTAAGGGGCGCAACTGATGGGGAGCTTCACCGCACTCGACATCGTCGTCCTCGTGCTGTACATGGGCGGGACGACGGCGCTCGGGGTCTGGCTGGGGCGCGGGCAAAAGAGCGCCCGCGACTACTTCGTCGCCTCGCAGGCCATTCCCTGGTGGGCGATCCTCTTCTCCGTCGTGGCGACCGAGACGAGCGCGCTGACGTTCATCTCGATTCCTGGGCTGGCCTACCTCGGCGACTTCTCGTTCCTGCAGGTCGTCTTCGGCTACATCGTCGGGCGCATCGTGGTGGCCTACGTGCTGCTGCCGCGCTACTTCCAGGGGGAGCTGGTCACCGCGTACGCCCTGCTCGAGCGTCGCTTCGGACTCACGACGCGGCGTTTCGCGTCGATCACTTTCATGGTCACGCGCGCCTTCGGCGATTCGGTACGCGTCTTCGCGACCGCCATCCCGGTCGCGCTGATCATCGGCCCAGCAGTCCCCGTCGAATGGGTGACGCCGATCTCGATCCTGATTCTCGGGGCATTCACGCTCGTGTACACGTACGAGGGTGGGATGCGAGCGGTGGTGTGGACCGATGTGCTGCAAACCTGCGTGTACCTGCTTGGCGGCGTGGCCGCGGTGTGGCTGATCGGGAAAGGGGTGGACGGCGGATGGTCGGCGATCCTGGCGCGCGCCGCGGGCGAAGGAAAGCTGCGCGTGTTCGACCTCTCGACCGACGTGAGCAAACCGCACACGCTGTGGGCTGGGGTCATCGGCGGCGGATTCCTCTCGATGGCGTCGCACGGCGCCGACCAGCTCATCGTGCAGCGTCTTCTGGCCTCGTCGTCGTTGCGCGACGCGCGCCGGTCGTTGATCGGAAGCGGATTCGCGGTGCTCGGGCAATTCACGCTCTTCCTGTTCATCGGCATGGGGCTGTACGCGTACTATCAGGCGCGCACCTTCCCCAAGCCTGACGAGATCTTCCCGACGTTCATCATCGAAGAGATGCCGCCGGGAATGACGGGGCTGGTGGTGGCGGCAATCCTGGCGGCGGCAATGAGCACCGTGTCGGGCTCCCTCAACTCGCTCGCCGCGGCGACCACGCACGACATCTATCTCCCCCTCACCGGGCGCAAGGCCGACGAC
>DAIESF010000398.1 GCA_027346425.1 Gemmatimonadota bacterium
GGATCGCCGACTCCTCGATCACCGCGCCACGACCGGCGTTGATGAGCACGGCGCCGCGACAGGCCGACAGGACATCGCGGTTGATGAGCTTGTGGGTCGCGGCGGTGAGCGGGAGCGTTACGATGAGCCAGTCAGCAACGGCGACCATGTCCTTGAGCGCCGACACCTCTGCCATGGCATAGAAGACCGCCGGATCGCCCTGGCCGGTGCGCGAGACGCCGTACGTCCGGCACCCGAGGGCGGTGAAAAGTCGCCCAACGTGCGTCCCGACGTCTCCGGTCCCGACGACCACGGCCTTGCTCCCGCGCAGGAGCGCGATGTCGCGGGGGGCCCAGCGATGCAGCCGCTGGCACTGGGCCAGATCGATGAGCTGCTGCGAGTAGGCCATGGCCCGCGCCAGCGCCCACTCGGCGATCATCGGTCCGAAGGACTCGGAGGTGCGCGTCAGCAGGATGTCGCGCGGGAGTTCATCGGGGTAGAGCCAGGCATCGACACCGGCGCCAGTGCAGTGCACCCACCGGATGTTCCCCATGCCTGGCAGTGGAGGGCGCTTGAAGCCGAGGTACGCCTCGCCCCATGCCAGGTCGTCTGCGGTGAGGTCGGTGAACTTGTTGCCGCGAATCTCGAGGTCGGGGCGAATGGCCTTCACCGCCGACGCGAGTTCGGCGTGGGCGTTGGCTCCGATGACGATACGGCGCGGGGCGAAGACCCCGGTGACGGGCGAGGACATGGATCGGCACCGGCAGGAACGGTCGAGCGGGAAGCACCGATGCGTGCCTCCCGCCCGAGAAACTTAACTGATCTGTTCCCTACTTCGCCGAATCGCCGGCGACCGAGGCGGTGAGCGGAAGCAGATCGCGGGCGATGCGACGCGCCGGGTCCACCTTCCAGTCGCCCAGCCGGGTCCACCACCCCATCGCGGGAAGGGTGCCGGGATCGATGCGGTTGTTGATCCCTGCCACCAGCCGCGGTTCATACAGGAAGATGGCGGCGGCGTCGCCGATGATCCCGGCGTAGGCCCGCTGGTAGAGCGCCTTGGCCCGTCCGGCATCGAACTCGACGGCGGCCGAATCCATGGTGGCGTCGACCGCGGCGCTGGCATAGCCGCCGTAGTTTCCTCCCTGCCGGTCCGGGGTGCGATCGCTCCCATACAGCATACGGACGTCGGCCGGGCTCGGGTCGGCGTGGCTCCCGTTCACCATCGCGTCGAAGCGTCCGGAAGTGATCCGTTCGATGAAGGCGCCGAACTCGAGTTCCTCGATCGTCACCGCGGCGCCGATCGCCTTCCATTGCGCCTGGAGCAGGACGGCAGCCTGTCGTCGCGGGGCGCTCGAGGTGGGGACGATGAGCCCGAAGGTGAGCGGGCGCCCCCCCTTCTCGCGGACTCCGTTGCCGTCGGCATCGCGCCAACCTAACGAGTCGAGGAGCGCCCTGGCGGCGGCCACGTCGTGCGGGGGCATGGCGATCGCCGTGTCGGCGGTCCACTGCGCGCGGACGACGGGGCCGATCCCGAGATAGGCGAGCGTGTCGAAGACGTTCCGCACCACGGCCTGACGATCGACGCCGAGGGCGAGGGCGCGACGCACTGCCGCATCACCGAGGACCGGATGCGGCTGCCGGCGATTCGATGGGGCGCGGGTGTTGAAGGTGACGAAACCGTAGTCGAGCCCCTGGTAGGGGACGAGGCGCGTGGTGGTGGAGGCCGCGACCTTGGCCAGCGGTTCTCCGCGCAGCATCTCGATGACGTCGGCCTCCTCGTTCACGAGGCGCGCCCACATCGATGTCGGGTCGGGGGAGATGCTCCACATCACCCGGTCGATCGAGGGGCGCCCGCGGAAGTTGGCGGTGTCGGCGACGAGCTCGATCACCTTCCCGTGCTCCCATCGCCTAAAGCGGAACCGCCCATTCCCCACCGGCGCGCGGGCGAAGGCGGACTCGCGCAGCTTGTCGCGCGGAGCCGAGGCGAGGAGATGCTCGGGGACGACGAGCACGTTGTAGACGAGAGTGAATAACTGCTCCGGCGATCGGCGGGCGAACCAGACCACGGCGGTGAGCGAGTCGGGCGTCGTGACGGAATCGACATCGGCCAGCGCGCCGCGAACGGGCGAGGCGACGAGCGTGTCCTTGAGGAGCGCGACGGTGAACTGCACGTCGCGCGACGTCACCGCGCGGCCATCGTGCCAGCGGGCACGCGAATCGAGGGTGAAGGCGATCGAGAGCGAGTCGCTCCCCCAGCTCCAGCGTGAGGCGAGGCGCGGCTCGTATCCGGTGTCGCCAATGGTGTTCATCGTGGACGGCGGGGCCGCCAGCGGCTCGAAGAGCTGGTCGACGACCTGCTTTCCGACGAGCTGCTGCACCACCGGCGGGAGGAGATAGTCGGCATCGGCGCCGGTAGCGATGATGACCGTCCCTCGTCCACCGTCACCGCCGGCGCGTTCGCCGCTGCACGCCGACAGCGTGAGGGCGGCGACGCCAGCGGCCAGGATACGACGAGGGCGGAGTGGGAGGAGCGCCATCGGGGGATTCGTGGTGGGAGGTCGGCACGCGAAAGACGCGCAGCGTGCACGCCGGGCAACCCGCGCCTCCGGCGTCACGCCCGCCGGGCGGCGCACGGCTGCGCCGGCGTCATAACCTAACGACTCAGCGCCCAGCGCGCCGTCAGCGAAAGTTCCCGAACTTGAGCTCGACGCCGAAATCGGTGGAGCGCAGGAGGGCAATCGCCAGCTGCAGGTCGTCCTTGGAGGGCGAGCTCACGCGAACCTGCTCACCCTGGATTGCCGCCTGCACCTTCTTGAGCTTGGCCTCCTTGATGGTCGCCGAGACCTTCTTCGCGGTGTCGCCATCGAGCGACATCTTGAGCCCGATCTCCTTGCGCACGGTGTCGCCCCCGGCCGACTTGGTCTCCCCCACGTCGAGATTCTTCACCGGAACCCCCCGCTTGATGAGCTTGCTCTGCAGGATGTCGAAGAGCGCCCGCATGCGGAAATCGTCGTCGGCAATGAGGACGAGCTTCCCGTCGGCGCGGGTGAACTCGATCTTCGCCTTCGATCCCTTGAAGTCGTAGCGAGTGACGATCTCCTTGTCCGCCTGGTTGATGGCGTTGTCGACTTCCTGGAGATCGACGCCGGTGGTCACGTCGAACGAGCTCAGTTGGGCCATGATGTCGTACGCATCAAGGAGGTCGCGTGTGTCGTCGCCCGTGACGCGCTCACGCGTCGCGCTCGGGGCGGAACGAAAGGTCGAAGGCCAGCCAGACCAGCTTGGAAACGGGGTACAGCAGGAACGGGACAATGGCCATCCCCACCGGCGCACCGACCGAGATCCCATCCCACGGGACAGTGGGCCACATCAACACGAGGACAGCGACGAAGATCCCGGCGAAGAGGAGTTCGCTCAGGACCAGGTTGAAGAGCATGGCCCCAAGAAAATAGTCCGGCTCCCCGCGTTCGAGGGGGCGCCCGCAGTTGCCGCACGCGTGGCGCATCCGGAACCAGCTCTCGCGCACCGGTCCCTTGCCGCAGTGCGGGCAGTGCAGCGTCAGGGCCCGCCCGAACAGGCGCGCGACCTGTCGAGCGCCCGGGACGACCATCCCGAGGTCCTCATTCGCATCCCGAAGCCGGTTTCTGGCCTCCGCCCCACCCCCTCCCGACTCCCGGCTCCCGTCACCCGGCTGCCGTTCAGCCAAGATACGACTCCAGCGCCCGCGCCCGCGACACGTGCCGCAGTCGCGACAGCGCCTTCTCCTTGATCTGTCGCACGCGCTCGCGCGTGATGCCTAACAAGGCGCCAATCTGCTCGAGCGTCATCGGCTCTTCCCCGTCCAACCCGAAGTAGAGGCGGAGGATCTTGGCCTCGCGCTCCTTGAGCGAAGCGAGCGCCTCCTCGATCGATTCGGTGAGCGCCTTCTCGAAGGTCTGCTCGTCGGGCGTCGGGTTGAGGTTGTCGGGAAGGTAGTCGAGGAGCTTGTTGTCCTCGCCCGGGGTGAGCGGCGCATCGAGGGAGAGGTGCGCCTGCGAGATCGACATCGTCTTGGCGACTTCTTCCTCGGTGATGTCCATCCCGTCGGCGATCTCGGCGTGCGTCGCCTCGCGCCCGAGTTCCTGCAGCAGTGCGTTGGCGCGCTTGCCGATGCGATGCAACGTTCCCGCGCGGTTGAGCGGGACGCGCACGATGCGCGACTGCTCGGCGAGCGCCTGGAGGATGGCTTGGCGGATCCACCACACGGCGTAGGAGATGAACTTGATCCCCTTCGTCTCGTCGAACTTGTGGGCCGCGCGAATGAGGCCGAGGTTCCCTTCGTTAATCAGGTCGGAGAGGGAGACGCCCTGG
>DAIESF010000414.1 GCA_027346425.1 Gemmatimonadota bacterium
GCTCCAGGATGCAGCGGTCAGTTGGTGTGTGCTCGAGCGGCACGAGGATGCGACGATACATCAGCGGATCCACTCGCCAACCGTCTTCACAAGCAACCACACGTTGAGCGTGGCGATGACGGTCGCGACCGTGTAGGCGAGAACCTTGAGCCAGCCGGGGTTCACGAACTCCCCCATCTTGGCCTTGTCGGAGGTGAACAACACGAGCGGGAATACGGCGAAGGAGAGCTGCAGCGAGAGGATGACCTGGCTCAGGATCAGGAGCCGCGCCGTCCCGCTTTCGCCATACAAGATGGCGGTGATCGCGGCCGGCACAATGGCGATCGCCCGGGTGACCAGGCGGCGCATCCACGGACGCATCCTGATATTGAGGAACCCTTCCATTACGATCTGCCCCGCCAGCGTCCCGGTGAGCGTCGAGTTCTGCCCCGACGCCAGCAAGGCGAGGGCGAAGACCACGCTCGCCGCCCCCACACCGAGGAGCGGCGACAGGAGGTGGTATGCATCCTGGATCTCCGCCACCTGGTGGTTCCCGGTGCGATGGAACGTGGCGGCGGCCACGATGAGGATCGCGGCATTGATGAAGAGCGCCAGCGACAGCGCGATGGTCGAGTCGGCGAAGGCGAACCGGACCGCCTCACGCTTCCCTTCGGCCGATTCCTCGTATTTCCGCGTCTGCACGATCGAGGAGTGCAGGTACAGGTTGTGCGGCATGACGGTGGCGCCGAGAATCCCGATCGCGATGTAGAGCATCTCGCGGTTGCGAATGATCTCGGTCGACGGGATGAAGCCGCGCATCACGGCCCCGAATTCGGGGCGCGACACGAAGATTTCGAAGAGGAAGCAGAGCCCGACGACCGCCACCAGCGAGATGACCAAGGCCTCGAGGAAGCGGAACCCCTTGTTCTGCAGGTAGAGGACGAGGAGGACGTCGAAGGCGGTGATCCCGACCCCCCACGCCAGCGGGATGTCGAAGAGCAGGTTGAGCGCGATCGCCGTCCCGATCACCTCGGCAAGGTCGCAGGCCGCGATGGCGATCTCGCACAGCACCCAAAGGACGAATGCAACCGGGCGACTGTAGTGGTCGCGGCATGCCTGTGCCAGGTCGCGCCCGGTGACGATCCCCAGCTTGGAGGCGAGGCCTTGCAGCAGGACCGCCATCAGGTTGGAGATGAGGATGACCGAGAGCAGGGTATAGCCAAAGCGCGATCCGCCGGCGAGGTCGGTCGCCCAGTTGCCGGGGTCCATGTAGCCGACCGCGACCAGATAGCCCGGGCCGGCGAAGGCGAGGAGCTTGCGCCACCAGGAGAGCCCGTGAACCGGGATGGTCCGGTGCACGTCGGCGAGCGAGGGGGTTACGCGCGATCGCCGCCACCCAGACTCGGGTGTCGGCGACGCTGTGATTTCGTGGTCGGGAGGTGACGCCATCAGGACGTGCTCACGCGTGGAACCGGACGTATGCGCACCTCGGTGCGCGTGACTTCGCGCCCGGAAACTTCCGATTTAGGAACTCCTAAACCTAGTCTCGCCGCGAGCGTGTCCGCAACTCCCCGCGCCAGCGACGCGCGCCCGCATCGCCCGCATCGCCCGCATCGCCCGCATCGCCCGGCGCGGGGACGGTACTGACTATTTCATCCCCGCCTGCCCCTTCACGTACTCGGCGACCGCTCGATGCGTGGCGAACCAGACGCCCGGCTTCGTCTTCATGTGGGCAACGAGAAGTTCGAGCGCCTTGATGCGTGAGCGGTGTCCCGAGACGTGCGGATGCATGGCGAGGAGGAAGAGCGAGCGCTCCTCGTACGCCTTGTCGAACTCGTCGATCCAGACCTGCGCCACCTCGCGCGGCGACGCGTAGTTGGTGCCCCGCGGCGAGAAGAGGGGGGCGTCGTCGAGGATCCACTCCACCGGGAGCTCGACGATCCCGGTGGCGCGCCCGTCCTGCTCCAGTTCGTACGGATTCTCGTCGGCCATGAGCGACGACTCGTACGTGAAGCCGAGGTCGCGCACGATCGACATCGTGTTGGGGGAGAAGTTCCACGACGGGGCGCGATACCCTACAGGGCGTGTGCCGGTGTAGGCGGTGAGCGTGTCGATGGCCTGCTGGACCAGGCGGCGCTCGATGTCGCCGGGAAGGGTGGTGTTCAGCTCGTGGATCCAGCCGTGCACCGCGAACTCGTGTCGCCCCGACTTGCCGATCAGGGCCACCTGTCGGCGATCGATCATCAGGCTCATGGCCGGAATGAAGAACGACGCCGGTATGGCATTGCGGTCCAGCAGCTGCACAATCCGCGGGAGGCCGACGCGCGCGCCGTACTGCCCTTGCGAGAGCTCACCGACTGTGGGCTGGCCAAATCGCAGGTTCACGGTCTCGTTGTCGACGTCGAAGGAGAGGGCGACGGCCACCCGCGCCCCGTTGGGCCAGGTCCGCGGCTTGAGCGAGCGACCGGCGCGCACGGCGTGCACGACCTGCATCACCGTGTCGGTGGACCATTGCCAGCCGGGCTTCGCGGGCGACTGCCCGTGGACGGGGGCGGAAGTCGCCGCCGCGGCGGCGAGGAGGAGCACAGAGCGGCGAAAGCGGCGGGGGACGCGCATGGGGTCGATTCCGGAGTGAGGTTGGCGGCGCGCCGGTGCGCCTGACGGGTGCGGGGTGCCGGATAGCCTAACGACTCGTGCCCGGCACGCGCCCGAAGGTCGCGCCGCCGACACGCAGCTCGGCGACATTACCGGTCTCATCGAGCACGAAGGTGAGCGCGGCGCTCCCGTTGCGCCGGTCGTCCCACCGCGCGACGAA
>DAIESF010000437.1 GCA_027346425.1 Gemmatimonadota bacterium
CGGGGTGCGCTGGGACGGCGGGATCGAGACCGGCTCCACCGTGGGGCTGCACTACGACCCGATGCTGGCCAAGCTGATCGTATGGGGCGCCACGCGCGAGGCGGCGGTGGCGCGCATGCATCGCGCCCTTCGCGAGCTCACCATCGTCGGCGTCGAGACGTCGCGGGAGTTTCACCTGCGCGTCATGGAGGATGCCGAGTTCCAGCGCGGCGACATCGAGATCCAGTGGCTGGAGCGTCGCCTCCCCGACCTGCTCGCCATCAGGGCGCCGGCCGCGCGCGTGCGGAGTGCGGCGATCGCCGCCGCGCTCCTCGCGGATCGCGACCGGCAGACGCGCCGTACCGGGATGTCCCCGGTGAGCGCAGGCGCCGCGCGCCCCGCCGCGCCGTCAGGCGTGCCTGACGCGTGGACGCTCGCCGCGCGGCGCGAGGGACTTCGCTAGCGCATGCAGGCGACGGCTCGCATCGACTCCATCGCCGCCGGTGGCGCCGGCGTGGCGCGCGTCGACGGCCTGGTCGTCTTCACCCCGCGCACCGCCCCCGGCGACCTCGTCGAGATCTCGTACGTCAAGCGCGACCGATTGGGCCACGGGCGGCTGACGCGCGTCGTCGAGACCTCGGCCGATCGCGTGGCGCCGCGGTGCCGTCACTACGATGGTGATCGTTGTGGTGGCTGCCAGTTGCAGCACCTGGCGGCGCCCGCGCAACGCGAGGCCAAGCGACGCATCGTCGCCGACGCGCTCGCCCGAATCGCCAGGCGCACGGTCGACGTCCCGCCGGTCATCCCCAGCCCGGTAGACTGGGAGTATCGCAACAAGCTCACGCTCACCATGCGCTGGGGCGGGGGGGAATGGCGGGCCGGGATGCATGGGTGGGACGACGTGAATCGCGTATTCGCGTTGCGGGAATGTCCCATCACGCACCCCCGCGTGGTGGACGGGTGGCGGGCGGTGTTGCGCGAGCAGGCCTATCTCCCGCGGGTGGACGAGCTGCGGGGGGCCGTGCGGCTGGCCGGCGACGCCTTGGCCTTCGTGCTCGAAGGCGCGCCGCGCTGGCCACGGGCCCACGACTTCACGTCTCGCACTCCCGAGTTTGGGGTCGTGCGCTGGATCGATGCCGAGGGGCGTCACCACGACCTGCGCGACACCGGGAGCGACCGTCCGGCCGCCTCGTTCGAGCAGGTGAACCCTGGGATGGCCGAGCGGCTCCATGCCGATGTGGTCGACGCGGTGCGCAGCGCAGGGTCACGCACCGTCGTCGACTGCTACGCCGGCGATGGGGCGACCGCCCTCCGACTGGACGAAGCGGGAATCCGGGTGACGGCGATCGAACTGGATGGCGAGGCCTCGGCCCACGCGTCGCGCCGACTGTCGGCGTCCTCGCTCGCCGTCTGTGCCCGGGTCGAGGCTGTGCTGCCGAGGTATCTCCCCGCCGACGCGGTGATCCTCAATCCGCCGCGCACCGGCGTCGATGCGGAGGTCTGCGCGGCACTCGAGGGGGGAGGGGGGGCGCGTCCGCGCCTCGTGGCGTATGTCAGCTGCAACCCGGCCACCCTCGCGCGCGACCTCACGCGCCTGCCGTCGTATCGCATGACCCAGGTGCAGCCGTACGACATGTTTCCCCAGACGGCACACGTCGAGACGTTGTGCCTGCTCGCCCCGGAGGGCTGAGTCGTGAAGTATATCGTCGACGTGAACGGAGTGCGCATCGAGGTCGACCTCGATGCGGAAGGGGTGCTGGTGGAGGGCGAACGGGTAACGGCGCACCTGGCCGACGTGGAAGGGACGCCGATCAATCTCGTCACCATCGGGAGCGAATCGCATCGCGTGGCGGTCCGCCGTGGCGACGTGCGCGGTCGCTACGCCATCTGGATGGACGGCCATCGCTACGACGTGGAGGCGCTCGATGAACGCACGCGCGCCATTCGCGACCTCACGGCCGCCGCCGCCGTCAGCGGGGGACCGCGCCCCCTCCTCGCCCCCATGCCGGGGCTGATAGTCCGGGTCACCGTGCAGGAGGGCGACGCGGTCGATGCCGGGCAGGGGATCGTGGTGATGGAGGCGATGAAGATGGAGAATGAGCTTCGGGCGGCGAGCGCCGGGACGGTTAAGACGATTCACATCCTTCCCGGAATGGCTGTCGAGAAAGGCGCCCTGCTTGTAGAGTTCGCATAGGCGTCGGGGATTCGTTTCGCCCCCTTCAGAAGCCCCTCGTCCCATCCCAATCGCTGGTCGTGGCGCGCGCGGCGGCGGGTCAATCGAATTTCGATTGAACCGTTCACCGGCGCGGCGCGTTCAGCAAACGTCCCAGCGGCGGGTGCCTCAGGCGCCGTCGACGGGCTCCGTCCCTTTTCCCCCTAAGGAGAGGCGTATGCAGCAAATCTCTCGTTGGCGCAGGAGGCTCTACGTCGCGCTGGCCGGCGTCGTGGGCCTAACGAGCGTTGCGTCGGCACAGGCCGGCACGGGCTCGGTCACAGGAGTCATCACCGACCGCGAGTCGAAGGCCCCCATCGAGGGGGCGCGCATCGTGGTCACTGGCACGACGCTCGAGACACAGAGCAACGCGCGCGGTGAGTACCGCCTCGTCGGGCTCCGCCCCGGGGTGAACCAGATCGGCGTCCTGCGCATTGGCTATCGCGCGGGTTCCGACACCGTCCGGGTCCAGGCGAACGAGACGGTGACCCGGAACTTCGAGCTGGCCAAGACGGTCACGACGCTGCAGGAACTCGTCGTCACCGGCACGGTGGGGAACCAGGAGCGGCGCGCCCAGCCGGCCCAGGTCGCCTCGGTGAGCGCGACGGACATCAAGGAGAACGCGGTGGTCAACACCGTGAACGACATGCTCCAGTCGCGCGTCCCGGGCATCGCGGTGAACAGCGCCTCCGGAACGGCGGGGACGAACCGCACGATCCGCATCCGCGGCGCGTCGTCCATCTCGCTCTCCAACCAGCCGATCATCTTCATCGACGGCGTCCGCTTCAACGAGGGGTCGGTCAACCTCGGCCTCAACGGCCAGCTCACCGACCGCCTCAACGACCTCAATCCCGACGACATCGAGAACATCGAAGTCGTGAAGGGGCCGGCCGCGGCCACGCTGTACGGCGCCGACGCCTCGGCGGGCGTCATCCAGATCATCACCAAGAAGGGGCGTGCCGGGACCGCCTCGTTCCAGCAGACGGTCCGCGCCGAGTACGGCCAGGCCGACCTCAACTGGACGCCGCCGTCCAACTACGGCAACTGCACCGCCGCGCTCGTCGCCCCCACCAGCACCAACCCGCTCTGCCGCGGGCAGGCGGTCGGCGCGCTCGTGAGCGACAACCCGCTGACCCGTGAGGGCGGTATCCGCACCGGATCCGACCAACTCCTCGGATGGACCGGGCGTGGCGGCGGCCAGAACTACGGCTACTTCATGTCGGCGGGTGCCGACCGCAACATCGGCACTCTCCCCAGCAACGATTTCAGGCGGTACTCGTTCCGCTCGAATTTCAACTGGATCCCGAACGCCAAGGTCACCCTCGAGGCCGGTGTTTCGACGATCTACTCGAAGGCGGTTCTCCCCGACAACGACAACAACATCTACGGCTACCTCGGCGGCGCCTTGCTCGGCTCACCGCTCACGCGGCGTGACGATGGTGTGGCGTCGCAGAACGGGTGGTTCGGCTTCAATCGTGGCGTGGCGGCGATCGCGGCCATCCAGAACGAGCTCGACACGCGCCGCAATATCCTGAACGCGACGGCGACGTACCTTCCGTACTCGTGGCTCAAGAGCCGCCTGACGGTCGGGGGCGACCTGCTGAACGATGAGGCGACGCGCTTCTTTCCGAAGAACTCGGGGACGAACTACGGCGGCGACCTCAACCTGGGAAGCAACACCCAGACCCGTATCGGGATTCAGCGCTTCACTGTCGACTGGATCAACGATGCCAACAGGGCGTTCGGCAGCGAGAACCAGTTCCAGCTGAACGTGTCGGCCGGCTTCCAGGCCATCGCCACTCGCACCGACAACCTCGGCGCCACGGGGCAGGGCTTCGTGACCAACTCGGCCAACGTGATCAGCAACGCGTCGACCACGTCATCGTCCGGGACGCGCAACGAGGTGCGCCAGTACGGCTACCTGTCGCAGCTGCAGCTTGGCTACCGCGACCGCATCTTCCTGCAGGCCGGTGCCCGCTTGGACGACTTCTCCGCCTTCGGTACCGAGACCAAGCCGATCCTCCTCCCGAAGGTCGGCCTGTCGTGGGTGCTCTCGGATGAGTCGTGGTTCCCGAAGACCAATCTCCTCTCCTCGTTCCGCGGCCGCGTGGCCTATGGGACGACGGGGCGCGCGCCGGGCGCGGGTGCCTCGCTTCAGACGATCGACGCCGCGCCGTACGCGGTGCAGCAGGGGGCGTCGATCATCACGTCGGCCGGTGCCGTGCCGCTCAACCCCGGCAACAAGGACCTCAAGCCGGAGCGTGGCGTGGAGTACGAACTCGGCTTCGACGCCTCGTTCTTCAGCGACCGGGCGCGCGTCGAGATGACCTACTTCCACAAGACGTCGCTCGACCTGATCCTGCAGCCGCAGCTCCCGCCGTCGTTAGGGTTCCAGCAGAACCCGTACCGCAACATCGGCGAGGTGCTCAACAGCGGGTATGAGGTGGGGATCACCGCCGACATGCTCCGCAAGCGGAACTTCGAGTGGGAGACGCGCGTCAACTTCAACACCCTGCATAACGAGCTCATCGACCTCGGCGAGGTGGCGGCCTTCGGGACGCTCAACCGCTTCACCGAAGGGTACCAGATGGGGTCGTTCGTCTCGAAGCGCATCCGGAACATCAACACGGCCACCAAGGTGGTGACGGTGTCGGATACGCTCGAGGTCGTGGGCAACGCGCTGCCGACCTTCGAAGCCTCGTGGAGCAACACCTTCACGCTGTTCAAGAACTTCCGCGTCTCGACGCTCATCGATACGAAGCAGAACTTCATGATCTACAACCTCACGGACTACTTCCGTGAGACGCAGCTGGTGCGCAGCAACAAGCGGCTGGACCCCACGGTCCTGTCCGAGGTGGAGCGCCTGCGCCGCTACGGCAACCCGACGCCGGGGCAACCGGCCTTCGTGCAGGAGAATGGCAAGGCGACGACCGTCGACCAGGCGCGCAACGGCTTCCTGCAGCCTGGCGACTTCATCCGCTTCCGCGAGTTGGGTGTGACGTACAATGTCCCGCCCCGTTATCTCACGAAGCTCCTCGGGACGCGCACGGCGTCGATCGGCTTCGCCATGCAGAACGTGGCGCTGTGGACCGACTATCCGGGTGCCGATCCGGAACTTGTTTCGAACCCGAACGAGGCCTTCGGTGTGGGGCGCACGGACTTCCTCACGCTTCCGAATCCCAAGCGGGCGCTCCTCCGTCTCAACCTCTCCTTCTAACGCGAGGAACACATGACGACATACCAGCGCGCCATCCGGCGCACGCTCGGTGCCGCCGCGGTCCTTGCGAGCGTAGGCTGCAACGATTTCCTCACGGTCGAGAACCCGAACGTCGTCGACGTCTCGGCCATCGATCCGGTCAAGGACGCCACCACGCTCGCCCTGTCGGCGCAGCAGAACTTCGCCGTCGCCCTCGGGTGGTCGGTGATGTACTCCTCCTGGTTCAATGGGGAGAGCATCGTTGCCGAAACGTTCCCGACGCGCAATGAGTTCGGGCGTCGCGACACCAACGAGGCGAACGGCTCGCTCGCCGCGGACGTCTGGGCGCCGCTCTCGCTCTCGGCGGCCTCGACCAAGATCGTCCTCGACCTGGCGCTCCCGACGCCGACGTCGAACATCAACTACGCCCGGGCGTCGCTCTGGCGTGGCTACTCGTTCGTCCTCATGGCGCAGGACTTCTGCACCGGTGTGGTGGACGGCGGGACGGAGCTGACGACCGCCAACATGCTCGACTCGGCGGTGGTGCACTTCACCAGCGCGATCACCATCGGCACGGCCAACGCCACGGCGGATGGTGTCGCGATTGCGAACGCGGCCAAGGTCGGTCGCGCGCGCGCCCACTTGCAGGCTGGCCGCGGATCGCAGGCGGCAGCCGATGCGGCGTCGGTGCCGGCGGGCTTCACCTTCAACTTGCCGTTCGTCGATAACCTGGCGCAGCGTACGCGCCTCGGGAATCGCTTCTGGCAGTTCACCTCCGATCGCGGGTCGATCGGGGTGGCCGAGTTATTCCGGGTGCGTCCGGATACGCGCGTCCCGTACAAGACGCCGTCGGAGCACACGCTGGCGCCGCAGGACGCGTCGACGGGGGCGTTCTACATCCAGAACAAGTACCCGGCCTTCAACTCGCCGGTACGCATCGCCTCCAAGCTCGAGGCGGACTACATCGCGGCCGAAGTGGCCGGATCGGCGGCCCAGCTGGCGCTGATCGCGGCGCGCCGCACCGCCGCCGGCGTCGGGCCGTACACCGGCCCGACCGACGCCGCCCCGGTCCTGAAGGAGTTCCTCTGGCAGAAGTCGCTCGACTTCTATCTCGAAGGGCAGCGTATGGGGGACTTCCGTCGCCAACCGGCTGCGATGACCGGCGTTCCGGTCCCCGGGGCTCCGTACTTCAAGCCCGGCTTCCCGGCGATCGGCAGCAAGACCTGTTACCCGCTGCCGATCACCGAGCGCGATAATAATCCCAACCTGAGAGGGAAGTAACGGCAGATTGTCCGCTAGGACCATCAGGGTGGCAAGAACAGCAGCGCCGCCGGATCCCGTTGGATCCGGCGGCGCCTTGCCGTTGCGGTGCATCGACCGCGGCGAGGATGGGCACAACACCGCACCTCACATGGGTTTGTCCGTTGACATGCCCTAAGTGCCTGTCTAGCTTGCGTGTCTGCCCAAAAGCGCGATTCAGCGCTTGGTTTGGGCGTGCCGCGCGGCGGTGCGCACCATTCGTCGGCAGGAATCGTCAGCCGCTCTCGTCTTTCGTTCCCGATCATGAAGACTTTTTCCGCGACTCCCAAGGACATCGATCGACGCTGGTACATCGTCGATGCCGACGGCATGGTGCTTGGGCGTCTGGCCTCCGAGGTCGCGAAGATCCTTCGCGGCAAGCACAAGCCGATCTACACGCCGCACATGGACACCGGTGACAACGTCATCGTGATCAACGCGTCCAAGGTGAAGGTGACGGGACGCAAGGCGGAGCAGAAGCAGTACTTCCGTCACACCGGCTACATGGGGCACGAGAAGTACACCCCCTTCAGCAAGATGATCGCGACCCATCCGGAGCGCGTCATCGAGAAGGCGGTGCACGGGATGCTCCCCAAGTCGGCGCTGGCGCGCCAGGTGCTGCGCCTCAAGCTCCGTGTATACGCCGATGCGAACCACCCGCACGTCGCGCAGAAGCCGACGGCGTTGACCTTCAACAGCAAGAGTGAGTAGGGATGGCTGAGAACGCGCAGATTCACGCCGTCGGTCGCCGCAAGGAAGCGGTCTGCCGGGTGTACGTGAAGCCCGGTTCGGGGAAGTGGGACGTCAACGGCCGTACGTTAGGCGATTACTTCCCGCGTCCGACCTTGGTGACGGCCATCCAGCAGCCGTTCACGGCGACCGACATGCTCGGCCGCTTCGACGTCAAGGCCCACGTGGAAGGGGGCGGACAAACCGGGCAGGCCGGGGCGCTGCGCCTCGCCGTGGCTCGCGCCCTCGTCGAAATGGACGAGTCGCACCGCCGCAAGCTGCGTGACCTCGGGCTCCTCACGCGCGATGCCCGCGCGGTCGAGCGCAAGAAGCCCGGTCGCCCGGGCGCCCGCAAGCGCTTCCAGTTCTCCAAGCGCTAGCAGTATTCGCTGGGAGACGGTTCGGCCGTCTCCCGGCCGCTCACATCGCACTTCTCCCGAGTTTCCGCGGGTGCCAGCCTCGCTGGTCGTAGGAAGCGCTGACGGAGAAGGTCGAACAACCCAAACGATACACCCCAGTTCCTCATGTCCTCCCCGACCCTCGAACAGCTCCTCGAAGCCGGCGTTCACTGCGGCCACCAGACCCGTCGGTGGAACCCGAAGATGCGCCGGTTCATTTTTGCCGAGCGCAACGGCATCCACATCATCGACCTGCAGAAGACCCTTCGGCAGATCGAGCTTGCGCAGAAGCTCGTGCGCGATGTGATCCTGCGTGGCGACAACGTCCTCTTCGTCTGCACCAAGCGTCAGCTCTCCGCCATCGTCAAGGGCGAGGCCGAGCGTTGCGGCGCGATGCACGTCACCGAGCGCTGGCTCGGCGGCCTCCTGACCAACTTCCAGACGGTCAAGAAGCAGACGCGGCGCCTCAAGGAGCTCGAAGCCGGCTCCGAGTCGGGTGGTGAGTTCGAGAACTACACCAAGAAGGAACAGCTCCTCCTCACGCGCCAGCGCGACAAGCTCTCCAAGAACCTGTCGGGCATCAAGAACATGGCGCGCGTCCCTGGGCTCCTGTTCATCGTCGATGCCAAGAAGGAGCGCATCGGTGTCTCCGAGGCCAACAAGCTCGGGATCCCGATCGTCGCCATCTGCGATACCAACTCCGATCCCGACCTCATCTCGGTCCCGATCGCCGGCAACGACGATGCCATCCGCTCGGTCGAGCTGATCACCCGCATGATCGCCGACACGATCGCCGAGGCGCGCCGTGAGGCCCCGGTCCGCTCGCAGGAAGAGGACGCCGAGGAGAGCACCTACAGCTCCGACCGCGGCCTCGAGCCCGCCGCCGCCGGCGGCAGCGACGAAGAGCGCCGCAAGCGCCGCCGTCCGCGCCGCCGCCGTGCCAAGCCCGAAGCGATCGCCGCGCGCCTCAAGACCGGTGAAGCCGGAAGCGAGGGGGGAGAGGGTGGCGAGGGTGCTGAGGCTGGTGATGCCGGCGAAGCCGGTGGAGACGACGGCGCCGAGTAAGCATCATGTGGAGTGGGCGCCCCGGCCGGCGCGCCCACCCTCCGCTGGGGGAACCGAAGCCGATTCCCTCATCTTCAGGTAGCAACGACCAGCGCCGCCGGCACACCAGCCGGCGGCGTTCTCACGATCCGCAGGACTTCTCGAAGGACGACACCATGAGCAAGCCGATTACGGCGAAGGAAATCGCCGATCTCCGCGCCCGCACGGGCGCTGGCATGATGGACTGCAAGAAGGCGCTCGAGGAAGCGGAAGGCGATACCGAGAAGGCGATCGCCATCCTCCGCACCAAGGGAATCGCCAAGGCCGACAAGCGCGCCGGGCGCGCCGCGTCCGAGGGACGGATCGTGGCCGTCGCCGCCCCCGATGGCACGAGCATTGCCCTCGTCGAGGTGAACTCGGAGACGGACTTCGTGTCCCGCAACGACGAGTTCGGCGCCCTTGCCCAGTCGCTCGCCGTCCAGGTGCACAAGGACGAGTCGATCGATCACGTCGTCAATGTCGCCGGCGAAGGGACGCTGTTCGCCCAGCCGTACCACGCCGACACCTCCAAGACGGTCGAGGAGGCGGTCAAGGCGGCGTCGGCCAAGACCGGGGAAAATGTCGTCCTGCGTCGGTACGCGCGCTTCGCCACCAAGGGGGCGTTAGGCAGCTACGTCCACTTCAACCACAAGGTCGCCGCCCTCGTCGAGATCACGGGCGCCAGCGGCGCCGAAGTCGAGGCGCTCGCTCGTGAGGTGGCCGAGCACGTGGCCGCCGGCGTCCCGCGCGTCCCCCTCGCCGCGTCGCGCGACGAAGTGCCGGCCAGCTTCATCGCCAGCGAGCGCGCCATCTTCGAGGCCCAGGCCAAGGAGAGCGGAAAGCCCGACGCCATCGTGCACAAGATGGTCGACGGCCGCATCGCCAAGCTCTATGGCGAAATCGTCCTGACCGAGCAGCCCTGGGTGCGTGACGATTCCAAGACGATCCAGCAGCGCGTCGACGAGGTGGCCAAGTCCGTTGGCGCCCCGCTCACCGTCCGCCGCTTCGTCCGCTTCCAGATGGGTGAGGAGTAACCTGTGACAGAGTCCCCCGCCACCTACCGACGGATCCTGCTCAAGCTCTCCGGCGAGGCCCTCGCCGGAGACAAGGGATCGGGCTTCGATTTTGAGCGCGTCAATCAGTTCGCGGACGAGATCAAGGCCGTGGTCGAAACGGGAGTCGGCGTGGGGCTCGTGATCGGCGGGGGCAACATGGTGCGGGGGACGCAACTCGCGGCCCTCGGCATGGACCGAGTGGCGGCCGACTACATGGGAATGCTCGGCACCGTCATCAATGCGCTCGCCCTGCAGGACGTGCTGGAAAAGAAGGGGCTCGACACGCGCGTGATGACCGCCATTCGCATGGAGGAGCTGGCGGAACCCTACATCCGCCGGCGCGCACTTCGTCATCTCGAGAACGGGCGCATCGTGATCTTTGCCGCCGGCACGGGCAACCCGTACTTTAGCACCGACACCGCGGCGGCATTGCGGGCAATCCAGATCAAGGCCGACGTCATCATCAAGGCGACCAGCGTCGACGGCGTCTACTCGGCCGATCCGAAGAAAGACCCCAGCGCCAAGCGCTACGAACAGATCTCCTACCGCGACGTGATGCTCGAGGAGCTGGGGGTGATGGACCAGACGGCAGTGACGCTCTGCAAGGAGAACAAGCTGCCGCTGATCGTTCTCAACATTCACGAGAAAGGCGCCGTCGCGCGCGCGGTGCGCGGCGAGCGCGTGGGGACCATCGTCCGATGAGCACGATTCAGAACATCCTGAAGGACACCCGGGCCCACCTCGACAAGGCGCTCGAGGCCGCGAAGCACGAGTTCACCACGGTGCGCTCGGGCAAGGCGAATCCGACCATGCTCGACACGGTGCGCGTCGAGATGTACGGCTCGCACATGACGATGAACCAGGTGGCCAACGTCAGCAGCCCGGAGCCCCGCCTTCTCATCGTCACCCCGTTCGACAAGGGGCAGGTGAAGGCGGTGGAGAAGGCCATTCGCGAGTCCGACCTCGGCCTCGACCCGGCCATCCAGGGGGCGATCATCCGCATCCCCCTCCCGGCGATGAACGAGCAGCGTCGAAAGGATCTTGTAAAGGTCGTGCACAAGCTCGCCGAAGAAGCGCGCGTCGGCATCCGGCATTGGCGCACCGAGGCGCGCGACCGCTTCAAGAAGCTCGAGGGCGTGTCGGAAGACGACGTGAAGCACGCCGAGAAGGACCTGCAGAAGCTGCACGACGACTTCATCGCCAAGATCGATGGCCTGGTGAAGGCGAAGGAAGCCGAAATCATGGAAGTCTGAGCCCCCCTCTGCATGGGTGAGCTCGCGCGCCGCGTGATCGTGGCGCTCATCGCGGCCCCGGTGGCCATCGGGATGGTGTACCTCGGCGAGCTTCCGCTCGCCGTCTTCCTGGGGCTGGTGGGGGGCGCGGGGGCCTGGGAAGTGTATCGCCTGGCGCGCCACGGGGGCGTCGATGCTCTCGATGCGTTAGGCGTCCCCATCGCCGTGGCCCTCCCCATCCTGGCCCACCTCGACCGGCTTCACCTGCTCAGCAGCCCTGCAGCCGTCGGCGGGGTGATCCTCGTGGCCCTGCTCGGCGCCTCCATCTGGGCGCGCGGCGTGGGTGGTCGTCCGCTGGAGTCGGTCGCCGTCACCGTCTTCGGCGCCCTGTATACCGGGGGGATGCTCGCCTTCGGCTACGCGCTGCGGCACCACCGCTTCGTCATCGAGGCGGCCGCCGGCACCGCTCTCGTGATGTTCCCCGTCGTCCTCACCTGGGCGTCCGACATCGGCGCCTACTTCGTGGGGCGCGCGTTAGGCAAGGCGAAGCTCATGCCGTCGGTGAGCCCTGGGAAGACGCGCGCCGGGGCCGTCGGCGCGCTGCTGGTCACGATGGGCGCGGCGTACGCGTACAACCTGCACGTGTTGCGCCCGTGGTCGCAGCTCGCCCTCGCGCCGTGGACCGCGCTGGCCTTCGGGCAGCTGGTGAGCGTCGCGGCGCAGGTCGGCGACCTTGCCGAGTCGCTGCTCAAGCGCGAGGCTGGCGTCAAGGACTCGTCGCACCTCCTCCCCGGCCATGGCGGGGTGCTTGATCGCCTCGACTCGCTCTTCTTCGTCCTCCCGCTCGCGTACCTGGTCCTCGGGCGCCTGCTCATCGCGGCGCCGTTGTGAGGCGACCCCCGCAGGGCGTCGCGCTCCTCGGCTCGACCGGTTCCATCGGGCGCTCGGCGCCTCGCGTCCTCGCGCGACACCCCGATCGCTTCCGCGTCGCAGCGCTCACCGCGCACTCCAACGCCGAGGAGCTTGCGGCACAGGTCGCGGCGCTGCACCCTGACTACATCGGGCTGGTGAGCGATGGATACGCCGTGCACCCCGGATGGCACGTCGGCACCGAGTCGATAGTCGAGGCGGCGACTCTCCCCGAGGTGGACGTCGTGATCAACGCGATCGTCGGCGCCGCCGGACTCAGGGCCACGCTGGCCGCCCTCGAGGCGGGGAAGCGGGTGGCGCTGGCCAACAAGGAGTCGCTGGTCGTCGCGGGAACGCTGGCCGAGTCGGCGGCGGCTCGGGGCGGTGGCGAGATCGTCCCCGTCGATAGCGAGCACTCGGCGATTCTGCAGTGCATCGGGTCGCGCCCCGTCACGGAGGTTCGGCGCCTGATCATCACTGCCTCCGGGGGGCCATTTCGTACCTGGCCGCTGGAGCGGCTGCGCGAAGCCCAGCGCGAGGACGCGCTGAACCACCCCACCTGGAGCATGGGGCCGAAGATCACCGTAGATAGTGCGACGCTCGTGAACAAGGCGCTGGAGGTCATCGAGGCCCACTTTCTCTTCGGGCTCCCCTTCGATCGCATCGACGTCGTCGTACATCCGCAGAGCATCGTCCACTCGATGGTGGAATTCGTCGACGGGAGCGTCGTGGCCCAGCTGGGCGTCCCCACCATGGAGCTACCCATCCTGTATGCGCTGACGCACCCGGAGCGAATCGGCGACGACGGGGTATCTCCGTTCGATCCGGTGGCCTCGTCGCCGCTCACCTTCGAGCCCGTGCGCCATGACGCATTTCCGGCGCTCGCGTTGGGAGTGGAGGCGGGACGGCGGGGAGGGGCCGCGCCGGCCGTGTTCAATGCGGCAAATGAACAGGCGGTCGCCCTCTTTCTGGCGGGTGCCATCAACTTCCACGACATTTCGTCGGCCATCGCGTCGGCACTCAGCGCCCTTCACGCCGCGCCTGGTGACGACCTCGAAGCGCTGCTCGCCGCTGACGCGGCAGCGCGACAACACGTCAAGGACTTGTTTGCATGCTGAAGTTTGTCGCTCCGCTCCTCGTGTTCGGGATCGTGGTCTTCGTGCACGAGCTCGGGCACTTCATCGCCGCCAAGCTCACGCGGGTCTACGCCCCCGTCTTCGCGTTCGGATGGGGACCTCGCCTCTTTGGCATCAAGTGGGGCGAGACCGATTATCGCTGGTCGTGGTTTCCCATCGGTGGTTTCGTGGCCATGGCGACGAAGGACGCCGAGTCGGTGTCGTCCATTGAGGGGCAGACCGACTTCGGCGCAGCCGGACAGGAGGGGGAAGGGGAGCGCCCCGGGCACCAGCGCGGGCTGAATCCGATTCCGTTCGACCCGAACGCCCTCAAGCCGTTCGGGCCGCATCCCGTTCCGAGCGACCGGTGGATCGAATCCAAGTCCCTTCCGGCCAAGGTCTTCATTCTCTCGGCCGGCGTCATGATGAACGTCGTGCTCGCCCTGGTGGTCTCGACTGGCGCCATCAAGGGGTTCGGGCGCGCCTACGTTCCGGCGGTCGTCGATTCCGTGGTCCCAGGGATGCCGGCCATGGCCGCCGGGATCCTGCGCGGCGACAGCGTGACGGCCATCGACGGAAAGGCCGTGTCGCGCTGGAACGAGGTGCTGGAGGCCGTTTCGATCTCTGCGGGACGGCCGCTTCGCCTTGATGTGGTGCGTGGCGCCGGTGAGCGGGTGACGATCAGCGTGACGCCGGCCCTGAGCGATGATCTCGACATGGTGACCGGTGCCCCCGTCAAGGTGGGGCGCATCGGCGTCGCCCCACGCGCGCAGACGGCGCGAGAGGCGGTCGGCATGGGTGAGGCAGTAGTGGCCGGATGGGACGCCACCTGGCGCATGGGGGGGGCCGTGGTGAAGGTGGTCGGTGGGCTCTTCTCGGGGCAGGTGTCGGTGAAGAACCTTGGCGGACCCATCGCCATCGCGCGCACGTCGTTCGAGGCGGCCAAGAGCGGGTGGGAGGAGTTGCTCGGACTCCTCGCCTTCCTCAGCATCAATGTGGCCGTACTGAACCTGCTCCCCATCCCGTTGCTCGATGGCGGGCAGATCCTGTTGCGCGTCATCGAGGCGGCGAAGGGGGGAGAGTTCAGCGCCCGGACGCAGGAGGTCATCATGCGCATCGGTGTGTTCGCGATTGCCCTGCTGTTCGCCCTCGTGATGTTCAACGACATCAAAGGGCTCGTGCAGCAGTTCTTCCGATGAGCGTGCGGCGCTTGCTGGTGGCCGCCTTCGGCCTCGCGCTCGCCGCCGCGCCCGCGCACGCGCAGCTGAAGGGGGTGCGCTTCGAGATCGCGACGGTAGGCGACACCACGATCGGTTTTCGGGCCGGGACCGAACACTGGCTCAAGGCTGGGCTTCGCGGGATCGCGGTCGATCCGCGCAAGCGGGACGTCCTCGTGGCCCGGCTCCGCATTTCCAAGGTCGATCGTTCGGGAAACGTGACGGCGGTGGTCACCGGCTAGACGACGGCGGTCACGACCGAGCACGGGGTGCTCATGCAGGAGGTCTCGGCGCCGTGGTTCCGGCGCCGGACGTTCTGGAGCGGGTTGGTGATGGGGGCCGCGTTAGGCGTGGCGGCCGGGACGCAGTTCTAGAAGCCATCTCATAAATGGTCGACGGCTTCTGGCCGGCGCGGGGCGCCGGCGCGCCGGCGACCATTTATGAGATGGCCTGTACTCCGCCCGACCTGCCGGCGAGCTTTCGCTGGTTAGGGCACGAGGCGCGGCCTGGGGCGCGCCCTGCGCGGCATCGCCAGGTCAGTCGTGCAGCCGCGGCGCGTTCACTGGCGCTCGCAGATCATGCTGAAGGTGAGCCGGGTCGCCCGGTCGGCGGCGACGGAGACGTTGTCGTCGGAGTAGGGGGCGCAGAGCGGCTGTTGCACGCTCACGCGATACTGCCCCACGGGGACGACGATGCCTCCGTCTTGCGGGAGCGCCCCGTCGCGCCGGACGCTCCCGTCGCTGGACACGATCGAGAACCGCGCCCCGCTGGCCACGTTGCGCAGGTTGATGATGATCGAGCCGCAGGCTCGCGGGGTGAGCGTGACGGTGTGTGCCCCCCCGGCGCGGACCCTCACCCGCTGCTCGACCGTGGCCCAGTCGCATGAGGCCGACGCCGGGATCGAGGCCCCGACCACGTAGTCCCCCGGCCTGAGCGAGTCGTTGCGCCAGGGGCCGTCGCTCACCGCCTGCCCATTGAGGCTCACGCGCGCGCTGGGTGGGGCGACGAT
>DAIESF010000447.1 GCA_027346425.1 Gemmatimonadota bacterium
CGACGGTGTCGTCGGTGGAGTCATTCTCCACCACCAGCACTTCGCGCGCCCACGCGACGCTGCGCACGCAGTCGCCGATCTCGTCCCCCTCGTTTCGCGCCGCTATGACGACCGTCACCGGGACCGCCCCGCGAGCGTGGACGACGTCTCGCCCTGAGGCGACGCCATGGCGCTGCGCGGTCACTCCCGCCGGGGCGTTCGCCCCCGACACCTGCCGCCCCACGTCGCTCACGAGCGCGCGCCCACGCGCTCGCGCGCCGACCGTGCCGCGTGCTCGAAGGCCGCCAACATGTCGCGGAAGGGGAACTCGCGCTCCACGCGGGCGCGCCCCGCCGCCCCCATCGCCATGCGCCGCTCGCGATCGGAAAGGAGAATGGCCGTCTCCGCCGCCATGAGCGGGGGATCGAGGGTCGCCATCAGCGTCCCCTGGATTCCATGGCTCACGTAGCGAGACGCAATCGACGTGCGCTCGGCGAGTACCGCCACTCCGTGCGCCATGAGGTCGAGCGTGCCTAACGCGGCGTCATCGCCATCGGCCACCACCCACCCGGCCGCCGCCCCTTCCAGCGCCTTGCCCATGTCGCGCGGGTGTCCGAGCCAATCGACGCGGCGGGCGATCCCGAGCGCGGCGGCCAGCAGCTTGATCTCCTCGTCCTGCGAGACCGAGCCGATTACCCGCAGCCGCAATCCCGCATGGCGCTGCGCGAGTAGCGCCGCCGCCCGCACCACGTTGGTGGCACGCCGCAGCGACGCACGGGTCGCCACGCAGGCGAGCACGGGGGAATCGCCGAGGTCGGAGGGGATGCGCCCGTCACCCCAATCGCCAGCGCGCCCACCACTTTCAACCCCCAGCTCGGCACGCATCGGGGTCAGCGCCCCGCTCGGTGCCGCGTGCCCTGCCGGCGCCGACTCGCTGGTGTACAGGATGCGTGTCGGGACCAGGCGTTCGGCGCGCCGCCCGCGCCACGTCAGGACAAGCCTCTCGCCAGCCGCAACGCGTCGCACCACCCCACCGTGCCCCACGGCGCGCACCGCCAGCGCCGCCGCCAACTGTGTGCGGTCGTCGTGGACGAAGGTGACGTCGGCGTAGGAGCGCGGCATCTGGTCGCGCAGCCGCTTCGCATCGCCGCGGGCACTCCGGCGCTCGGGGAGCGCCACGACCGTCACCCCGCGCTCGATTGCCTCGACCGCCGCCTCGCTCCCCGCGGGAGCCGCAAACCAGGTTTCGTGTCCGCGCTCGGCAAACGCGCGGGCGACGGTCGCAAAGATGCGCGCCCCGCCCTCCCATGCCGTCCCGCCGTGCACGAAGAGCGCCCGCATCGTCACGCCGGGGCCACGGCCGGGCGCTCGGCAAACTGCATCGCGTGCAGCCGGCGGTATACGCCGCCTAACGCCACGAGTGACTCGTGCGTCCCCTGCTCCACCACACGCCCGCGCTCGAGGACCAGGATCTGCGACGCATGCTGGATGGTCGAGAGTCGGTGGGCGATCACGAACACCGTGCGCCCCGAGAGCAGGCGATCGATCGCCTCCTGCACCAGTCGCTCCGACTCGGTGTCGAGCGCCGACGTCGCCTCGTCGAGGATGAGGATCGGCGGATCGGCGAGGAGGGCGCGGGCGATCGCCAGGCGCTGGCGCTGCCCCCCGGACAGTCGCGTCCCGCGTTCGCCCAGCACCGTCGCGTAGCCGTCGGGCAGCTCCTGGATGAAGGCGTGCGCATTGGCCGCCCGAGCCGCCGCCTCGACCTGTGCATCGGTGAAACGCCCCGGGGCGCCATAGGCGATGTTGTTGCGCACCGTGTCGTTGAACAGGACCGTATCCTGCGATACGATCCCGATGAGCGCGCGCAGCGAGGCCAACGTGATCTCCTGCGTGTCCACACCATCGAGGAGGATGCGCCCGCTCGTGGGCTCGTAGAAGCGCGGAATGAGGTCGACGAGCGTGCTCTTCCCCGCCCCGCTCGGCCCCACCAGCGCCACCACCGCTCCACGACGTGCCGTGAAGGTGATGTCGCGCAGCACCGGCTCGTCGTCGTAGGCGAAGCCCACGTGCTCGAACGCCACCGTCCCCTGGAAGGTCGTCACCTCGCGCGTCCCGCGGTCGCGCGCGGTCTCGGTCGGGTGGTCGAGCACTTCGAAGAGCCGTTCGGCGGCGGCCAGCGACTGCTGCGCCACCGTCGGCACCTGCGACAGCTGCTTGAGCGGCTGCAACATGCGCATCACGATCGCCAGGAAGGCGATCAGCTCCGACCCGCTCATCGAGCGCTCGATTCGCACCTGCCGGGCCCCGATCAGGAGGATCAGCATCGCGATCCCCGTCGCCACCGTCTCGGTAATCGGCTGGGCCAGGAAGGCGAGGCGGTTCACCCTCACCATCCCGCGCGAGTAGCGGTCGCTCGCCTCGCGGAAGCGCGCGTCCTCGAACCCCTCGCCGCGATACGACTTCACGAGGCGGATCCCGCTCACCGCCTCCTGCACCACGGCGGTCATCTCCCCGTACTGGTTCCCCAACCGCTTGTGCCCCTTGCGGAGCTTGCGGAGGATCGGCTGCAAGAGCCCGATGAGCAGCGGGGCCACGACGAGGGCGAGCAGCGACAGGCGCCACGAAATGGCAAACATCGCCGCGATCGCCGTGAGGACCATTGCCGCGCTCTGGATCGAGCGGGTGACGGCCTCGGTGATCACCTGCTTCGTCTGCTGCGTGTCGGTGAGGACGCGGGCCAGGATCTGCCCCGCCTTGGTGCGCGTGAAGTACCCCAGGGGGAGGCGCTGCAGGTGCGCGTACAGCGTGTTGCGCAGGTCGCGGGTGACATACTCCTGCAGCGCCGCACCCGACTGCCCGCTGAGCCAGACGAGGAGGTTCTTCATCGTCACCGCCACCAGGATGACGATGATGATGTTGCGCAGCGATCCCATCGCGTCGCCCGAGTGCAGGAACGCCCCAACGATCTTCTGCTGCAGCTCGGTCACCCGCCCGATCGTCTGCGTCCCGAACAGGGCGTCGAGGAACGGGATGAGGAGCGTGAACGAGAAGACGTCGAGGAGCGCCGCCCCGATGTTGCAGGCGATCGTCACCGCCATCCGTCCCGAGTGCGGACGCAGGAAACTGAGCAGCCGTCGGTACACTAGCGCCCCGCTCCCCGGTCCCGTCTCCCGTCGTGCACGGGCATCACCCCTTCGGCGTGAGGAGAGCGAGCGGGACGATCATCTCTTCCGGCGTGACGCCTCCGTGCAGGAACGACCCGCGGTACCGGCTCTGGTACTCGCGCAGCTTGGTGGGGTACACGAAGAAGGTGTTCCCCACCGCCAGCAGCGTGTTGGCCCCCAACCCGCGCCGCGGCAGACGGAGCGCATCCTCGTTGGGAAAGAGCAGCGCCTGCTCGGAGCGCTCGGCGCGCAGGTCCTCGCCGAACTTGTAGCGCAGGTTCTGCGTCGCGTCGCGTTTGGCGAAGACCGTCGCCGGGGTCGTGCAATGGATCGACCCGTGGTCGCTGGTGAGGACGACGGTGACCTTCTTCCGCGCCGCCTCCTTGAGCAGCGAGTATAGCGACGATCGCTGGAACCACTGCAGCGTCAACTGCCGGAGCGCGATCTCGTCCTTGGCCACCTCGTACAGGATCGCCGATTCCGAGCGCCCGTGCGTGAGGAGGTCGACGAAATTGAAGACGAAGGCGCTCACCCCCTCGGGCGCGATCGCCGTCGAGAGATGACGTTCCAGTTCCTCGGAGTCGTGCGGGGTCGAGATCTTCTGGTAGCGCACGGTGACCGAGATTTGCAGCTCGCGGAACTGCGCCTCCAGCAGGTCGCGCTCGTGGGCATTGAGCGTCTCGTCGTCGCGCTCCCCCCACCAGTCGGGGAAGCGGGCGGCGATCTCACCGGGAAAGAGCCCGCTGAAGAGCGCGTTGCGCGAGTATGGCGTCGCCGTGGGGAGGACGGCGAAGTAGTGCGTCGATTCGACGTCGAACAGCGACGCCAGCGTCGGCTCGAGGATGCGCCACTGGTCCACCCGCATGCAGTCGACCACCACCAGGACCACGCGCCGGTCCCGCTGCAGCACCGGGAGGACGAACTCGGGGACGACGTCGATCGACAGCGGCGGGCGGTCCCCCTCCAGATCGCGCAGCCAGGCCGGGTAGGCGCGCTGCATGTAGCCGGCGAACTCGCGCTGCAGGTCGGGATAGAGCCCGCGCAGCGACTCGTACAGCCCCATCTCCCCCGCCTCGGCGAGATCCACGTCCCAGCGCATCAGCTCGTCGAAACGCTCGATCCACCCCCGCCAGTCGAGGGCGCCGTGGCGTTCGTGTTCGATGGCACGGAACCGGTCGACGAAGGCCCGCGCCACCGCCTGCTTCCGGATCTTCGACCCCTCGAGGATCCTGGTCACCGCCGCCAGCACCTGGCGGGGCGAGACCGGCTTGACGAGGTAGTCGCGGACGTTGGCGCCTAACGCCTCGCGGAGCGTGGCGTCCTCCTCGCTCTTGGTCACCATCACCACCGGGAGGGTGGGCGACAGCTCCCGCACCTCGCGGTACGCCTCCAGCCCGCGCTTCCCCGGCATCTGCTCGTCGAGGAGCATGACGTCGAACGGGCGGCGGCGCAGCAGCTCCACCGCGTCGTCGGCATTGGTGGCGACGGTGACCTCGTATCCCTTGTCGGCCAGGAACAGGCGATGCGGCTCGAGCAGTTCGGCCTCGTCATCGACCCAGAGGACGCTGCGGGGAGGAGGGCCGACTTTGGGGAGCGGGGGCATAGGGAGGAATCTAGGGGCGGGCGTTTCGTTTGCCGAGTGACGCGGGCGCCGTAGATTCCCCGCGTGCTGTCACAACCGCCGTATGCCCTCGCCCCCGTCGTGTTCCGCTTCCGCGCCCTGGCCGCCCTGGCTGGGCGCCTCCCGCTCGGAGGGGAGCGCGAGTTGGCGATGACGCTCCTGATCGGGGCGCGGCTGGCCGACGGCTGCACGGCGCGCGAGGGACTACCGGCCGAATTGCGCACGGCCCGGGCGACCGGGGCCCGTCACTGGATCGGCGCGCTCTCCCTCACCGCCTCCGCCCGGAGCGCCGCCCTGCAGGTTGCCGAAACCTCCGCTGGGGAGTCGAAAGAGGGGGTGGCGTTGGCCGTCGATCGACTCGCGACCATCGCAGCGCCGCTCCTCGACCCCCCGTCGCGCGCCGAGATCAAGCAGCTCCTGGCCGCGCTGCGCGCCGCGTAACACCGAGCCGGGCCGTCCGCCGCGCGCTCCGCCCTTGCACCTGCATCACGATGTCCGCCGACCACGCCTCCGACGACGACTCGCCCGACGGCCCCCGCGCAGGGATCCCCACCAACGTCGACGCCCCCGCACGCGCTCTCGACGCCGCTGCCTACCTGGAAGGGCTCATGGCAGCCGGGGGTGCCGGCGACACACTCTCCTCCGGCTTCCCGTCGCTCGACAGCTTGTTAGGCGGCGGCCTCCGCCGCGGCGACCTGGTCGTCCTTGGAGGCGACGTGGGAAGCGGGAAGTCGGCGCTGGCGCTGGCGATGGCGCTGCGCGTTGCCGAGCAAGGAGGGAGCGTCGCCCTGTTCTCGGGCGAGCTGTCGGGCGAGCGGCTGCTGGAGCGCGCCCTCGCCGTGCAGGGGCGCGCCGCCATCGACGACCTCCGGCACGGGCGCCTGGGGGACGAGGCCTACGCATCGGTTGCATCGGCGGCACTCACCATGCGCCAGCACCCGATGCTCCTCTCGCACATGCCCCCCAACGGGCTCCCGGGGTTGTCGGACCTCCTCATCGAGCATCTCGGGCTCGACCTGCTCGTGGTCGATCCGCTCCAGTCGCTGGCGCGCGGGGCGCTCGTGATGGAGGAGGAGCTCGCGCAGGTGGTGCGCGACCTCAAGGGGATGGCGGTGCGCCGCGACTGCGCCGTGCTCCTCGTGTCGCACCTGGCGGTCCCAGTGCGCGAGCGCAGCGACCCCCGCCCCCGCCTCGACGACTTCGGCGCGTTAGGCGCGCTGCGGCAGCTGGCGGACGTCGTGCTCGCCCTCTATCGCGAGGAGCTGTACGAGACGTCGCGCGACGTGGAGGGGGCCGCCGAGATCCACGTCCTCAAGCAACGGAGCGGGGGGACGGGGTACGCCGACCTGTACTTCTACAAGCGCTGGCTGCGCTTCGAGGACATGGTGGAGCCGGATCGGTAGGGGGTCCGAGCGAGGAGCGTGGAGAGCGGAACATCGACCGTGGGGGACGGATGCTGGGGTTGATCGGAGTACTGGGGGCGGCGTGCGCCGGCTGCGCGATCGAGGACGTCGTGACCGCGCAGCAGCGCCTGCTCATGCCGGAGGAGCTGGTGAGCCAGCAGGCGACCGATGGGTGCACCCGCTTTGCGCTCAAGGTCGTGAACGGGACTGCCACGGTGGAGCCGCTCTACAACAGCACCGGGTGCAAGAGCGATTCGTTGCGGCTGGAGACGGACACGGCGGCCGTGTACGACGCGGCCACGGCGACGCTTCGCATGCCGCTGGTGATCCGGAACCTCGGGGGAAGCGCCGTCGTAGCCCCGGCCCGCGTGCGTTTCCTCGCCGACCGCGCGCAGTTTCTCGACAGTCTCGGAAACGTCATTCCCGGGACGCCGAACATCGTGGCCATGAACTACGACTCGGCCAGCGCGAACGGGCGGATCGGTTTGTGGCGCTACGACACGCTGCTGGCGCCGGCCGGCCAGGTGCAAGTGCTTCCGCCCAACGGCGTGTCGCGGCGCTACTGGCTCGCGTTCAGCGGGAGCGATTTGAAGCAACGCGTACGGATCAAGTTGCCGGCGATGGCCCAGCTTGCCTCGCCGGGCCTCGTACCGGCGACAGCGCCGGACGGTGTACCTCGCACGATCCTTCAGACACTCCGCGCGGACAGCAACATCACTCACGACGATGCGCCGGAAATGGCTGGTAGATCTCCGAAGAATGTTGTCCTTCTGATGTTCACACCGAGTGCGAACCAGAGTCAGCGGGCGTCCGCGATTGACGCGGTGAACGGCGAGGTGCTCGGCGGAATCAAGGTGGGGACTGAGGGCTTCTACTACGTGAGATTGCGAGGAAGCACCACGACACAACAGCTCTTTTCGGCGATCCAGACACTACGCTCGAATCCGAACGTTCGTCTCGCCTTGGTCGACTTGCTGGACCCGAATCCCGCGATGGCGGCACGGTCCTCGGCTGTTCCGGCGCTCGCGCCAGACACAGTGCCGGCAGGCCTCAGCGAGAATAGGAATATCGCCAATGACTTAGCTGGTGGACTACCGTACGTACGACATCATCTCGTGGTGTTTTTTCGCGAGAGAGCTACGCAGGCTCTGCGTCAGGCCGCCATCGCTGCAGTCGGCGGTGTGGTCGTAGGAGGGCTACGGAATGCGACGGGCGACGGGTACTACCTGGTGCGCGTTACAGCGGATTCGTCTGCGGCCACGGTTGATGCCGCGGTGACGTTGTTGTCCGCTATGTCAGAGGTGAGGCTCGCGTCGCGATATCACGTTTCAACGATTAGGCCAACGTTGTCGGGCGGACTTCCCGCTGTCCCTCCAGATACGGTGCCCGCCTGGGTCTACGACTCGGCCAACTTCGTCGTCGACACCGTATTTTCTGCCGTTCCAATTCAGCGAAACGTATTGGCAGTCTGCTTCCTGCCCGGCGCAAGTACCAGCGCACGCCAAGCGCTGATAGACAGCCTGGGTGGGGTCGTGGTGGGTGGCGATCGCATGTCAGCATCCGACGGCGACTACTACGTTCAGTTTCCGTCCGTCCGCTCGATTTCCCAACTCGTTGCGATTCGCAACCGACTTCGCACATCAGATTGGACGGACGAAGCGAACCTGATTCTCCGAAACTACACACGGCCCTCGTTCTCACGCCCTCGAGAGGGAAGGGGTTGGACGTCGCGGCAGATCGACACGATCGAGTTGCCGACGATGGCGACGACGCCGTCAGACGTCGTTCCCGCCGTCCCCCCGGATACCGTTCCGAGCAACCTGTACTCGCGTACGAACATCGTCGACGATACAACCGTCACCGGTGGCCCGATCCTCAAGGACGTTATAACGATCGAGTTCCTCCCATCAGCGACCGTGGCCTCGCGACAAGCCCTGATCGACAGCATCAGAGGACTAGTCGTCGGCGGAGGTCGGGCATCCCCAACTACCGGCTTCTACTACGTCCGCGTGATGCCTCAACCGACGCTTCAGCAGCTGCACGCGATTGTGGCGCGCCTGAGAGGGAGTCCACTGATCGGGGAGTCCGCAGTCGTCCCGGCCGTAGATGTACCCGATGACTATCGACCGCCAACCGATGGCGCCGGCTGGACGGGGTGGCAACCGAGCCTGAGTCACGTCGGAACGCGACGTCGGTGGGCAGTTACGCCCACACGTGCTCGAGCACCTTCCGCGATGTGCAGCGCCCCACGTCCTCCGGCGCCGTGCACCGCGGCATTCCCGTCGAGGCGGCCGCCGCGTGCGCCCCCACCGGAACGACCGGCATGGGGACCATCGCCCCCCGCGTCGCGGGCGCGGTGATCGCCCCAACACAGGGTCGCTGAGTCACCCCGTTGAGTGGAGGAGCGGCGACGGCTGGGCCGCTCCTCCTCCACCGCTGGGCCGCGCGGAACCCCGATCCCCGCCCTGACTCCATCCCCCCTCGCGTCTATATTTCCCGCCCTGACCCCACCGACCCGACGGGACGCGAGACATGGCCGGCCATAGCAAGTGGAAGCAGATCAAGCATTACAAAGCCGCGACCGACGCCAAGCGCGGCGCCAAGTTCACCAAGCTCATCCGCGAAATCACCGTTGCCGCCAAGTTCGGCGGCGGTGACCCGGGGGGAAACCCGCGCCTCCGCACCGCCATCGACACCGCCAAGGCGGCCTCGATGCCGAAGGAGAACATCGAGCGCGCCATCAAGAAGGGGACGGGCGAGCTCGAGGGGGTCGACTACGTCGAGGTCGTGTACGAGGCCTACGGGCCGGGGGGCGTTGCCCTCATGATCCAGGCGCTCACCGACAACCCCACCCGCACCGTGGCCGAGGTCCGCGCCAAGCTCTCGCGCGGTGGCGGCAACCTGGGCGCGACCAACTCGGTCGCCTTCATGTTCGACCGCAAGGGGCAGCTCTACTACCCCGCAGCTGCAATAGACGAGGACACGGCGATGGAGAAGGCCCTCGAAGCCGGCGCCGAGGACTTCGCCCGCGAGGACGACACCTACGTCGTCTCCACTGCCCCGGCCGACCTGCATGCGGTCAAGCAGGCGCTGGAGCAGGCCGGGCTCGTCCCCGAGGAGACCGAACTCTCGTGGATCCCCAAGAACACGGTCCGCGTCGAGCACGAGAACGCCCAGACGCTACTCAAGCTCATCGAAGCACTCGACGACCTCGACGACGTGC
>DAIESF010000450.1 GCA_027346425.1 Gemmatimonadota bacterium
CTGGTGACCGAAGCGTTAGGCGACGGCGCGGCCAGGGCGCGCACGGTGGCCAAGGTGACCATGGCCGAGGTGCGCGAGCGGATGGGGCTGGACTGAGCGCGCGCGGATGAGCATTCGCTCATGCCCCGATTTGGCGCTCGCAAAAGCCGGCGCCTGAGGGCAGATTCCAGCAGCGAAGGGCGAGGATCACGGAGCGGGAATCCAAGACGTGGAAAAGATCATCAAGGCCGCGGTCGATCGGGGGGCGTCGGACCTGCACATCAAGGCAGGCGACGTCTTTCGCGCGCGGATCGATGGCAAGCTCGTCGCCATGACCAAGCAGGCGCTCACCCCCGACCAGACGCGGGCGATCGCGCTCCGACTCATCGCCAACGAGAAGGTGCGCGAGCGGATCGACACCCTCCTCGACTACGACTGCTCGTGGGGAGCGCCGGGGATCGGGCGCTTCCGCGTGAACATCCTGCGGCAGCGGTCGAGCTTCATGGTCGTGATGCGGGTGATCCCCTTCAAGGTGCCGACCATCGCCGAGCTGTCCCTCCCCTCCGTGCTCGAGCGCCTGGCGCTCACCGAGCGCGGAATGGTGCTGGTGACGGGGGTGACGGGATCGGGGAAGTCGTCGACGCTGGCCGGGATGATCTCGCACATCAACACCAACATCGAGAAGCACATCGTCACGCTCGAGGAGCCGATCGAGTTCCTCCACCGCGACGTGCGCAGCTCGATCACGCAGCGTGAGATCGGGGTCGACACCGAGACCTTCCGGCAGGGGCTCAAGGCGGCGCTGCGGCAGGATCCCGACGTCATCGTCCTCGGCGAGCTGCGCGACCCGGAGACGATCGACACGGCGATGAAGGCCGCCGAGACGGGGCACCTCCTGCTCGCCACGGTCCACACCCCCGACGCGCAGACCACGATCATGCGCATGGTCTCGATGTTCCCGCCCGAGGAGCAGGAGGTGGTGCGCTTGCGGCTGGCGGAGTCGTTGCACGCGGTGGTGTCGCAGCGCCTCCTCCCGCGCATGGATGGGAAGGGGCGTGCGGTGGCGTGCGAGATCATGGTGAACACGCCGACCATTCGCGACCTCATCCTGCAGCAGAACGTCGGGGAGATCCGTGACTACATGGCCGAGGGGCGCGACCAGTATGGGTTGCAGACCTTCGACCAGCACCTGGCCGAGATGGTGACGCAGGGAATCGTCTCGTTCGACGTGGCGCTTGCGGCGTCGACGCGCCCTGCAGATTTCGAATTGTCGATGTCGGTGTTCAAGAAGCCGGCGCGCGACATGAACGCCCCGCCGGACGGATTCGGCGGGGACCTCAACCTGGGCTCGAGTGGAGGGATGTGGCAGTGATCCCGTCGATCAAGGGAATCTTTGGACCGGTCATCACGACCTTCGACCGCCGCGGCGAACTCGACCTCGACGCCTTCGGCGCCAACCTCAAGGCGCACATCGCCGCCGGTCTCGACGGCGTGGTCGTTGCCGGCTCGACCGGCGAGGCGGCGCTCCTCGAGGAGAGTGAGCGCCTTCGGCTGGTGGAGATGGCGCGCTCGGTGATCCCGGCGTCGCGCCAGCTCATTGTCGGTACCGGTGCAGAGTCGACCAAGGCGTGCGTCCGCCGGTGCCGCGAGGCGGCCGAGCGCGGGGCCAACGCCTGTCTGGTGGTGGCGCCGCACTACTACGCCAACGCCATGTCCAACGCTGCGCTGCAGGCGCACTACGAGCGCGTAGCCGACGAGTCGCCGATTCCGATCCTCCTGTACAACATTCCCAAGTACATGCACTTCAAGCTCGAGCCAGAACTGGTGGCGCGGCTTGCAGAGCATGACCACATCGTGGGAATGAAGGACAGCTCGGGCGACATGGAGACGATGGCCAAGTATCTCCTGTCGCAGTCGCCGCATTTCGGCGTCATCACCGGACACGGCGGCACGTGGCTCACGGCGCTCAACATGGGGGTCGTGGGCGGGATCCTGGCGGTCGCGCTCTTCGCTCCGGAGCTCACGCTCGAGATCGCGCGACTGGCGGCGAGCAGGCAGGAGCCGGAGGCGTCGGAGGCGCAGCGCCGCATGACGCCGCTGGCCCTCGAGATTGTCGGGCGCATGGGAATCCCCGCCGTGAAGGTGGCGATGCAGCGCGTGGGGCTCCATGGCGGGCCGGTCCGCCTCCCGCTCCTCGACAGCTCGCCGTCGGATGCGGCGCGGGTGGCTGAGCTTCTACGCGAGGCGAGCGTCGTTCCGGTCGGCTGAGCTCCTCCGTGACGCGAGCGACGCGCCCGTCGCGTGAGCTGGCGCCCTTTCGAATCCCGGGCGATCGCTTCTCCGTAGTGTGACGGCGCGGTGCGAGGACGTCGCCCGACGTCAGCTCGCCCGCGCCGTCTCCGTTCCGGAGCCTTGCGTGATGGGTGTGCTCCTCCTCGCCGCCGCGCTGGCGGCGTCGCTCTTCCTGGTCGTCCTCGGACTCCCCGGGCTCTGGCTGATGGTGGGAGCTGCGCTGATGTACGACTGGCTGGTGCCGGTGTCCGGGATCGGGATGATTACGCTGGCGGTGGCTGCGGGGCTCGCCTTGGTGGGCGAGGTGTTGGAGTTCATCCTGGCCACCCGCTACACGGCGAAGTACGGCGGCTCGTCGCGTGCGGGGTGGGGGGCGATACTCGGCGGGATCGTCGGGGCGACCATGGGGCTACCGATCCCGCTCATCGGAAGCGTGATCGGTGCCTTTGCGGGGGCGTTTGTCGGGGCGCTGGCCCTGGAACTCACCACCGTGGGGGCCACGCGCGGGAGCGCGACGCGCGTGGCGTGGGGAGCATTGATAGGACGGGTCGCCGCCGCGGGGGCCAAAACCGGGATCGGATGCGCGATGGCGGCGCTGCTGCTCGTGGCAGCTCTCAGTGGTTAGGTAGCGCCAGGACGGCCCAGCGTCAGCGCGCCCGCTTGCACAGGTGCTGCAACGCGACGTCGGCGAAGTTGCCTGCGATGGCCGGACCGAACCCCGGCTGCTTGTTGACCGTGCGCTGGAAGACGGTGTTGGTCTTCTCGTCGATATAGGTGGCGTTCTCCCGGGTGGCGAAGGTCATCTTCGCGCAGTCGAACATCGCCACCGCCCGTGACGCGGTGAGGTTCCCCTTCGGCGTCTTGACCGGGGTGACGTAGGCCACCCGGATGTTGGCGTTGATGATCCCGTCCTTCCCCTTCTTCACGCTGCGCGCGTCGATGTAGACCGGATTGCCGGTGCGCGTCTTCCCGATCTCCTGCCAGCGCGGCTGCGCGGCTGCGGAGCGAAGGGGGGAGGCGACGAGGAGCATCGCGAGCAACAGGGTGGCGAGACGGGGCATGGGGCGAGGTGGTGATGGCCGTGTGGCTTTCCTGGAGTTGCTCGTTGGGCCGGTCATTGTTGCGGCTGTCGGTACGGCGTCTGGAGCGCGGCGCGGCTACGGCGCCCCCGCCGCCA
>DAIESF010000451.1 GCA_027346425.1 Gemmatimonadota bacterium
AGCCGACGACGTATTGCTCGAACACCCCCGAACGCTCCCACCGCACTTCGTTCTGGGTCTGCTCGACCGAGACGATCCCCTCGTTCCCCTCGCCTCGGCGCGCCACCATCGCGATCTCACTCTCCGCCGACGCGCGGTACCCGGCCAGGGAGGGTGGTATGCGGCGATTCAGGCGCGAGGCATCGCCCACAATCGCCCGCACCGACGCCGAGGAGTACACGGAGTCGTCCCCAGCAGGACGTGTCATGACTGCGGCGTTCAGTTGGGCTAAGAGCAGGAGTGCCAGCATGCAGACGCGGAACGAGTGGTAGTGCGCTCGAGTGCGCTACGAGCAACGGGGCGGGGGCGGGGGCGGTTCCAGGCACCGGGCATGAGCGCACCACGGAACGATACCGATTGGTGACCCGCGCGGGGACGGACAAGACGCTCCCGCGCAGCGCGCCGCTCGCGCAGTCGGGAACCGGGGCTCTAACTTCATCCAGCCAGGATTCCGCCTCCCCCGACCCACAGAAGCGATGCAGCGCGCTCTCCTCCGTCTCGCCTCCCTCGCCCTCCTCGCGAGCGCCGTCACCTCCCCGGCACCCCTGCACGCCCAGGCGGCCAATCTCACGACCCTCCACGCCGCTATCGACAGGAAGGCCGTCGAGATCGAGGCCAAGGTCGTGGCATGGCGCCGCGACATCCACCAGCACCCTGAGTTGTCGTTCCAGGAGGTGCGCACCGCCAAGCTCGTCGCCGATCACTTGCGATCGCTCGGTCTCGAGGTGCACACCGGGGTCGGGGGAAATGGCGTCCTTGGCGTTCTGCGGGGTGGCAAGCCCGGCCCTGTCGTCGCCCTTCGGGCCGACATGGACGCCCTCCCCGTCACTGAGCTGGTCGACCTCCCCTTCAAGAGCACGGTGCGCGCCGTGTACAACGGGCAGGAGACTGGCGTCATGCACGCCTGCGGACATGACAACCACGTCGCCATCCTGATGGGGACCGCCGAAGTTCTCGCCGGGATGAAGGCGCAGCTTCCGGGCACGGTGAAGTTCATCTTCCAGCCCGCCGAGGAGGGGCCGCCGGTGGGCGGGGCCGGTCCGATGATCGAGGCGGGGGTCCTCGAGAACCCGAAAGTCGACGCCATCTTCGGCCTCCATGTGGGCCCCGGTCCGTTGGGAAGCGTGGGGTGGCGGGGAGGTGCCATGGCGGCGGCCGCCGACCAGTTCCGCATCGTCGTTCACGGGAAGCAGACGCACGGCGCCTATCCGTCGGCTGGCATCGATCCCATCGTGGTCGGCTCGCAGATCGTCCTCGCGCTGCAGACAATCATTAGCCGCCAGTCCAATCTCGTCACGGCGCCCGCGGTCCTCACCGTCGGCGCCTTCCACGCCGGACTGCGGGAGAACATCATCCCCGATAGCGCCTGGATGATCGGCACCATTCGCACGCTCGACCCGGCAATGCGCACCGACATCCACACCCGCCTCAAGCGCACGGCCGAGTCCATTGCCCAGAGTGCCGGGGCCACCGCCGACGTGAACATCGAGCTGGGATATCCCGTCACGATGAATACCACCGCGCTTGCCCAGCGAATGGTGCCGTCACTCGAGCGCGTCGTTGGTGCCGCGCAGGTCTCCGAGACGCAGCCCGGAACCGCCGGCGAGGACTTCTCACGCTACCTGGAGAAAGTCCCCGGCTTCTTCTTCGGGCTCGGCGTCACGCCGAAGGGGCGCGACCCGCGCACCGTCGCGTCCAATCACTCTCCCCTCTTCTTCGCCGATGAGGCCGCGCTCCCGATCGGCGTTCGCCTCATGTCGAGCGTAGCGGTCGACTTCCTCGTGGGAGGGACCAGGGTGCAGCCGTAGGGTCGAAGCACGAGAGAACGAGACGACGGGGGGGGCACGCAGTGCTCCATGCCCCCTCGACATGCGGAGGATGAATGCTCGACAATGCCGTGCGATCCGCCAAAGCCCTCGCCAGTCGTTATGCGATCGAGCGCGAGCTCGGGCGTGGCGGGATGGCCAGGGTGTATCTCGCCGAGGAGCGGAAACACCGGCGCGCAGTGGCCATCAAGGTCCTGCACCCGGAATTGGCCGCGTCGCTCGGCCCTGACCGGTTCCTGCGTGAAATAGGGATCGTCGCGAGGCTCGCGCACCCGCACGTGGTCCCGCTCATCGACTCAGGCGAGGCCGACGGACTCCTGTACTACGTCACGCCGTACCTGCGCGGAGGCTCGCTCCGCGACCGCCTCCTGACCGACGCCCCGCTCGCCCTTCACGAAGCCGTTCGCATCGCACGCGAGATCGGGGCCGCCCTAGACCATGCTCACCGCGCCGGCTTCGTGCATCGCGACGTCAAGCCGGAGAACATCCTCTTCGCCGACGGCATGGCACTGCTCACCGACTTCGGCGTCGCGCGAGCGTGCGAATTGGTCGAACTCCCGGCGCGCGATGCGCCGTCGCCCGGGGAGCTCACGACACCGGGGCTCGTTCTCGGGACGCCTGCGTACATGAGTCCCGAGCAAGCCTCCGGCGATCGCGAAATCGGGGCTGCCAGCGATGTCTACAGCCTCGGGGTGGTCGTGTACGAGATGCTCGTCGGCCGCCCGCCGTTCGTGGGCGCCTCGGCTCAGTCGGTGATGGCGCGCCACGTCATGGAGGAGCCACGACCCATGCGCGCGTCCCGCCCGGAAATACCCCCGACGGTGGAACACGCCGTGGCGCGTGCGCTGGCCAAGGAGCCATCTCTTCGATTCGAGTCCGCGGGCGACTTTGTGCTCGCGATGACGAACGCGATGGAGGGCGATACCCCTGGCGACATCCGGCGCGCGCTCGCGCGTCGTGCCACGCAGAGCATCGCGGTTCTCCCGTTCGTCAATGCCAGCCCCGACCCCGACAACGAGTACCTGACCGACGGCATCACGGACGAGCTTATCGACGCCCTTTCAAAGATCGGGACGCTGCGCGTCCCCTCACGCACCTCGGTGTTCGCCCTCAAGGGAAGATCGCTGGACGTGCGGGCGATCGGGGCTCTCCTCGGCGTCTCGGTCGTGCTGGAAGGAAGCGTTCGACGGCTGGGCGACCGCTTGCGTGTCACGGCGCAGCTGACGGCCACCGACGATGGGCGCCTGCTATGGTCGCAACGCTACGACCGCAATGTCGATGATGTCTTCGCGGTCCAGGACGAGCTCGCGCGCACGATCGTGACGACGTTGCGCGGTACCTGGCTCGCCGACCTCGATGACCCGGCACCCAAGCGCGGCACTGACAACGTCGTTGCGTACGGGCTGTACCTCCGTGGAAAGTGGGCGCTCAACCAGCGCACTGATGCTGCCACGCACGAGGCCATCTCCTACTTCGAGCGCGCCATCGCCGAGGACCCGCGCTATGCGCTGGCCTACACAGGGCTCGCTGACGCCTTCGCCCTCCATGTGGATTACCGCAGCGTGCGTTCCAGCGACGGGTTGGAGCGCGCCGCCCACTACGCGCGCGAGGCCCTCCGCCTCGATGACGCCCTTGCCGAAGCACACACCTCGCTCGCATGGAGCCACTTCATCTACTATTGGGATTGGGCAGCGGCCATGCGTGAATTCCGCCGCGCGCTCGAACTCGACCCGCAGTACCCCACGGCACACCAGTGGTATGCGTTCATGCTCGTGGCCACTGGGCGACACGAGGAGGCACTGGTCGAGGGGCATACCGCACTCGAACTCGATCCGGCGTCAGTGTCGATCCGTCGCACCGTGGGTTGGCTCTACTACTATGCGCGGCGCTTCGAACGCGCGGAGCATCACCTGCGACGCGCCATCGAGATGAACCCGACATCGGAGGAGACCTACCGCATTCTCGGCCTCACGCAAGCGGTCGAAGGACGCGCGGACGAAGCAGTCGCGACGCTGCGCGAGGCCGCCGCGCTCCCCGGCTCGGGAGTCCTCACCGCGGGTACGCTCGCCTACGCCCTCGATCGTGCAGGGGCACCCGACGAAGCCGCCGCGATCCGCGCCGAGCTCGAGGAACGCGCCAAGCACGAATACATCTCGCCAACCGCGCTCGCGACGGCGTGGCTAGGCACCGCCAAGACCGACCGAACGCTCGAGTGGGTCGCGCGTGTACACGCGGAGCGCCGTGGCTGGCTCGTGTACATCAACGTCAATCCGCTTTTCGACTCGCTGCGCGGAATCCCCCGCTTTGACGAGATCGCCCGCTCCATGGCCCTTCCCACCACCTAACGACGAAGAGGCCGCGCGCCCCTCAGTCCAGGGGCATGTCGCCGCGCGCCTCCCCGTCCCTCGCCCGCACCCACGACGCCACCACGCCCAACGCCAGGATCAGCGCCACCATCCCCAGTAGCCAGAAATTGAAGTTCGGGCCGAGGAAGTCCTAGAGCAGGTCGGCCACCAGCATCTTCACGCCGACCAGTCCGAGGATCGCCGCCAGGGAGACCTTGAGGTACTTGAACTTGTCGATCGCCCCTGCGAGCGCGAAGTAGAGCGAGCGCAGCCCCAGGATGGCGAAGACGTTGCTCGTGAACACGAGAAATGGATCGGTCGTGATCGCGAAGATCGCCGGGATCGAGTCGACCGCGAAGATCAGGTCGGTCGTCTCCACCAGCACCAGCGCCACGGCCAGCGGGGTCAGGATCCATTTGCCGTCTTGCAGGATGGCGAAGTGCTGCTCGTGGTACGTGGGCGTGATCGGAAATGCCCGGCGCAACTGCTTGAGCACGAAGCCGTCAGCGGGTGCCTCCCCCTCATCACCCTCGCGCGCGACGAGCATCTTGATCGCCGTGTACACGAGGAAGAGCCCGAACACGTAGAGGATCCAGTGATAACGGGCGATCAGCTTGGCCCCCAGCAGGATCATCGACCCGCGCATCACGAGCGCCCCCAGGATCCCCCAGAACAGGACGCGGTGCTGGAACTGCGGCGGCACCCGCATGTACTGGAAGATCATCGCGATCACGAACACGTTGTCCGCGCTCAGCGATAGCTCGATCACGTAGCCGGTGAAGAACTTGACCGCCGCAAGGCGTCCGTTGTTCACCACCCCGTCCAGGCCGTCAACGTGCGCGCCGAGACCGAGCCAGTGGTGCTCGTACAACGCGTAGATCACGCCGTTGAAACAGACGGCCAGGAAGGCAAGCACCACGGTGAACCGGAGCGCCTCCCGGATCGTGACGACGTGGGCCTTCCTGTTCAGGACGCCCAGGTCGATGGCGAGCACCAGCAGCACGAAGGCGAGAAAGCCGCCCCACGCCCAGAGTTCGGGATTGATGGGAGTAATCCTGCTTCTTGGGGTTAGGTGGTGCCGCCCAACGATTCCGCTGCCGAGAGTGCCTCTTCCCACGTGGCCATTGCCTCGGTCAGTGCGGACCTGACTTCGGCCAGCTCGCGCGAGAGTGCCGCAGCGTGGGCATGCCCATTCGCTCGATTGTACAGTGCCGGGTCGCCAAGCGCGGCAACCAGCTCCGCGACCTTCTGCTCGAGTTCCGTCACGCGAGACTCCGCCCGCTCGGCGTTGCGCCGGATATCGCGCGCGCTGCCGCGATTCTTCGTCTCGCTCTCCGTGCGCCGCTTCGCCTCCGCCTTCTCCTGGGCCCGCCGATCGGCCGCCACGGCAGCGGTACGCGCCGCCCGTTCCTTCTCCTCGCGTTCACGCACTTCCTCGAACTCGGCAAAGTCGCCGTCGAAGACGCGAATCACCCCATCCCGCAGTTCCCAGACGCGTGTCACCAGCTTGCGCAGCAGCTCCCGATCGTGACTCACCAGGATCACCGTCCCCGGATAGCGCTGGATGGCGTCCTCGAGCTGCTCGATCGACTCGACGTCCAGGTGGTTCGTCGGCTCGTCGAACACGAGGAGGTTCGCCCCTTCCAGCATCATCATCGCCAGCGCCACGCGTGCCAATTCTCCGCCCGACAGCGATGATGCCGAACGCATGACTTCATCACCCGAGAACTGCACCATCCCCAGATGCCCCTGGATCGCCCCGCGCTCCCACATCGGTCGCAGGTCGGCAATGATGTCGTAGAGCGACTTGTGGCGCGGCACGTTCGCGAAATCCTGGCGGTACATCGTCGCCTTGACCCCGCCACCCATCCGAATATCGCCGCTCGAGACCTCACGTTCGCCAAAGAGCGCCTTGAGCAGCGTCGATTTTCCGGTGCCGTTCGGCCCGATCAATCCCACGACGTCCCCTCGCCGCACCCAGCCGGTGAAGTCCCTCAGCAACGTGCGCTCCCCGATCTTGACCGTCGCGTGGTCGAACACGGCCACTTGGTCGCCCCCACGCTCGCCCGGGAGAAAGCGTACCGCCATTGCCCCGTCGTCGTCCGGTGGGGGGCTGAGCCGCGGGAGCCACTCCAGTCGCCGGCGCCGCCCTTTGGCCTGCTTGGAGTTCGTCCCCGCAATGTTGCGGCGGATGAAGTCCTCTTCCTTGGAAATCGCTTTCGACTGTTTGTCGAACGCGCGTTGCTGCGAAAGACGGCGCTCGGCACGTTGCCGCACGAAGTGCGCGTATCCGCCATCGTACGGAACCGCCGTCAGGTCTTCCAGGTGCAACACGTGATCCACCACACGATCCAGGAAGGCACGGTCGTGCGAGATCACGAGGATCGTCTCCGACGACTCGCGGAGGTACTCCTCCAGCCATCGCGTCGTCTCGAGATCCAGGTGATTGGTGGGCTCGTCCAGGAGCATCACGTCCGCCGGGATGACCAGCTGCCGTGCCAAGGCCACACGCCCGCGCTCCCCACCGCTCAAGTGCGAGAGAGCTTCGCTGCGCGCGGTCGACGGGTCAAAGCCGAGTCCCGTGAGCACTGCGTCCACGCGCGAGACATAGGTGTAGCCTCCCTCGTGGTCGAACCGCTCGAGGTCATGCGCATAGCGGTTCAGCTGCTGCTCGGTGACATTCTCCCCGGCGTGCCCCAGCGCGTCGGCCTGCCGTGCCAGGTCAGCCTCGAGCTCGATCAGGTGACGGAACGCATCGGCTACCGCGCCCCACACCGTCGTGGCACCGGGAAATTCGCGGTGCTGGTCCAGCACAGCGAAGCGCAGGTTCGGGGTCCGCGCGATAGTCCCCCTGGTGGGACTCATCGCCCCGGTCAACATGCGGAACAGCGTCGTCTTCCCAGATCCGTTCCGCCCAATCACACCCCACTTCTCCCCCTCACCAACGGTGAAGGTGACGTCTCGGAGAATTGTCGTCGCCCCGAACGAGACGCCGACGCCATTGAACGAGAACTGGGTCATCGACGTCGGCTCACGCGACCCACTCCTTCCATGCATCCTCGGCCAGGCCGATCGTCAGCTTGTGCTGGAACCGCGTCAGCGGGACGCGCAGCATCAGTGGCTCGTCCGCCAGCTTCTCCAGCCAGCGCTCATCCGAATAACGCGCCACGCCGAGCCCCAGCTCCTGAAATCGCTTGGACTCGCGATCGATCAGGGCCTCGATCCCGAACTTCTGCGCGAATCGCTTGAGCTCGCCAAGCGCCGCCGCCCGTTCGTTCAGGTCCACGAAGTGGGTCTTGATCCGCCGCTCGGCAAAGAATCGCAGCGCCTTGCGCGTGTCCGCACTCTTCTTCGTGCCGAAGATTTGCACTTCCATCATGAGGAGGAGTCTAACAGGGCCACGGGGCGCTCCTCTAGCCAGTCGTTCGCCCACCGACGGTCGTCAGCGCGCGATCGGCTCCGAGCACCGGCGTCAACCCGCATGCTTGGGAAGGCAGGAACTCGTTGACCACCCGTCCGGCTTCATATCGGTATCGGTCTGGGCCCATGCTCAGAGCGCGTCGTGGACACGTCTGGGACGCACGCCGCTCGCGTCCATCTTTCGCCTGAATGGTTTCCGGCACTCCGTCATCTCGCGCCATCGCCACCCGCCCCCTGTTTCGGCCGGCGTGGTGGCTTGCCAACCCGCATCTCAGCACCGTCTGGGGAAAATTCTTTCGCACCCCGCCCTCGCTGGATGCACGCGTCGAGCGATGGGACACGCCAGACGGCGACGTCCTCGACATCGTTCGGACTCACGCCGGCGATGATACCCCGACCTTTCTCCTCCTCCATGGCCTCGAGGGGTCGATCCGCTCGCACTATGCCACCGGGACATTGCTCCAGGCGCAGCGGCGAGGCTGGCAGGCGAACCTCCTCCTTTTCCGCACCTGCAACGGGGAGCTGAACCGGGCGCCCCGCTCCTATCATTCCGGCGAGACCACCGACCTCGACTTCGTCGTCCGTCGACTCCTCGAGGAGCGCCCGGGGGCGCCGCTGGTCCTTGCCGGAGTGTCGTTAGGTGCCAACGTCCTGCTCAAGTGGCTTGGCGAGCAGGGAGCAGGACTCTCGGGGCACGTCGCCGCCGCGACGGCCATTTCGGCCCCCTTCGACCTCGCGCGCTCCTGCGCTCATATCGACAGCGGCTTCGCGCGCGCCTACTCCCGCAACTTCCTCAGGTCGCTCAAGGCAAAGGCACTGGACAAGATCCGGCAGCATCCAGGGATCGCCGACGCCGGGCGCGTCGCCGCCGCCGATTCGCTCTGGAGCTTTGACGACGCCTTCACTTCGGTCGTCCACGGCTTTGTCGACGCGGCGGACTACTATTTTCGCTCCTCGTCCATCCGATACCTCCACGACATTCGCGTTCCGACGCTTCTCCTCAGCGCCCGCGACGACCCCTTTCATCCCCCCCAGGTCCTCGACGACGTCACCCGCATTGCCGAGGACAACCCCGCGCTCCAACTCGAGTTCACCTCGCGCGGCGGGCACGTCGGCTTCGTCGAGGGAACACACCCCTGGCGCGCCTCCTACTACATGGAGCAGCGAATCGTCGAGTTCGCAATGCACCACCTCCCCGAGTCCATGCGGGGGCCCGTCGGGGCTATGGAGGGTGATCCGGCGCTCCGTTAGCATCAAGAGTGCGGGGGGATGCCAACTCGCCCTTCCGCCGATTCCACCTCCCATTACGCCTTGTGTCGGACGCCGTGGTTTTCGTCGCGATCTTCGTGGGGATTTTCATCTTCCTCTTCGTCGTCGCGACCTTGGGCTTCTTCCTCACCATCCCGCGCGGTGATCGCTGCCCAAATTGCGATCACTCCACGCTCTGGGTGGAGTGGGTCGTCTTCGATCGCGTCGTCCCCTGGTTTCGCAAGAGCTGGTGCCTCTCCTGCGGATGGCACGGACTCCTGCGGCGCGGCGAGGTGTCCGAGCCTACCCCCACGGAGCAGGTCTCGGGCAAACGTTAGGCGCCGTTGCGCAGCGCCATGACGTGGATGGCCAGCCATTCCGGCCAGTTACCGGAGAACTCGAAGAAGTCATCGAAGTACGTGAGCCCCGCGCCTTCGAGACCGGCGATCAGCTCCTGCAGCGCGTTTTCCTCGGCAATCGGGCCGACGCAGACCAACTCCCCCTCGACCCGAAACTCGTCAGCCGTGAGCCCGAGTCGTTCGTCGAGTGCCGCGCGCATGATCCCGCTCTGTTCAAACGCCCGCCTGCGAATGAGGAGCGTCGGATGGCCGGCTGGGAGGAAGATGGGCATGAAAGACCAGGGCTGGTGAGGCAGAGACGTACCGGGGTAGATCGCTCGCGCCCGCGCTGACACGCCGGACGCTCTCGCCCGGCACACTAATGCCGCGCATCGGTACGAGTAAGACTCGGTTGACGTTAGCTTCCCCCCCATGTCTGCACACGAGCACGATTTCGACGTCATCGTCGTCGGCGCCGGCCACGCGGGCACCGAGGCAGCCGTCGCCGCTGCACGTGCGGGGGCATGTGTGGCGCTCGTGACGAGCGCCCTCGAGACCATCGGCCAGATGTCCTGCAATCCGGCGATCGGCGGCGTGGCGAAGGGGACCGTCGTTCGAGAAGTCGACGCACTCGGCGGCATCATGGCCCGCGCCACCGACTTGGCCATGCTCCAGTTCCGCATGCTCAATCGCGGAAAGGGAGCCGCCGTCTGGGCCCCCAGGGCACAGTGCGACCGCGGACTGTACCGACGAGCCGTGCGCTCTCTTATAGAGCAGCAGCCTCGCCTCCAGACGGTTCAGGGAACGGTCGCCCGACTCCTCATGGATGACGCCGGCCAGACGGTGCTGGGAGTCGAGACTCTGGAAGGACGCCGATTCGGTGCCAAATCGGTTGTCATCACCGCCGGGACGTTTCTCCGCGGCCGTATCCACATCGGAACCGAGACCCGTATCGCGGGTGGACGAGCCGGAGAGGCACCGGCGCTGCATCTCGCCGAGCAGCTCGAGCGTGCCGGCCTCGACGTTGCGCGTTTCAAGACCGGGACGCCACCACGTATTGACGGCCGGAGCGTCGATTACTCGTCGCTGGAACTCCAGGAGAGCGAGGTCGAGCAGTTCGACTATTCATGGTCACACTTCTGGGAGACACCTCGACGACATAATAGCAGCACTCGGCACCCGCCACAGCTGAAATGCTGGATCACGTATCTCGGTGATCCCGGCAAGCGCATCATTCAGCACAACATCGGACAGTCCGCCATGTACGGAGGCGCCATCGCCTCCCGGGGACCGCGATACTGCCCGTCCGTCGAAGACAAGATCGTCAAGTTTCCGGCCGCTGAGCGGCACCAGATCTTTCTCGAGCCTGAGGGGCACGACACGTCGGAGCTATACGTGAACGGGATGTCGACGTCGCTCCCTGCCTCGGTCCAGCTCGACATCCTGCGGACGATTCCAGGGCTCGAGCAGGTCAGGATGACTCGGGCGGGCTACGCCATCGAGTACGACTACTTCCCGCCGACCCAGCTCGACCCCTCGTTGCAGGTGCGGGCCATCGCCGGACTCTTCTTCGCCGGGCAGATCAACGGCACCACCGGCTACGAGGAGGCCGCCGGGCAGGGGGTCGTCGCAGGACTCAATGCGGCGTTTGCGGCCGCAGGGCGCTCGCCGCTCTACCTGGGCAGGGAGACGTCATACATCGGTGTGCTCATCGATGACCTCGTGCACCGCGGTGTCGACGAACCCTACCGTCTGTTCACCTCGCGATCCGAGTTCCGGCTCACCGTCCGCCAGGACAATGCGCTCCGCAGGCTCGCCCCAATCGGCCAGGCGCTCGCCCTGTTCACCGCTGGCGAAGACGAGATCATCGCCCGTCGTCTCGCGCACGAAGACACCGCGATGCGACTGGCCGCCGACACCAGCATTCGCCCCGACCAGGTGAACGACCGGTTGGCTATGGTGGGCAGCACCCCCATTCCGCACTCGGTGAAGATCACCGAGCTCGCCCGCCGGCAGGATGTCCAGCTCCGCGATCTCTTCGAAGTCACCGGCGTTGGTGGCGAGCTCTCCTTCGACGCCATCGTCACCACCGAGCTTCAGATCAAGTACGCCGGCTACTTCGAGCGCGAGCGCATGCAAGCTGACAAGATGCGGCGCATGGGACACTTCGCCCTCGAAGCCGACCTGCCTTACGAGTCCATGCAGTCGGTCTCGTTCGAGGCCCGGCAGAAGTTCGCGGAGCGGCGTCCGCGCTCCCTGGCCCAAGCCTCGCGCATCCCCGGCGTCTCCCCCAACGACCTGCAGAATCTCGTCCTCGAGGTCGAGCGCCATCGACGGGTTGCGAGGGGCAGCCGAGATGCGTCTTGATGCGACGCCCTCTTAGGGGCCATTCCCGCCCCCATGATCAACGAAACACCGCCACAGCCCGCGCCGAACCCCCGATCGACGATTGTCGCCATGCGCGCCGCCGCGCTCATCATGGCGGTGTTCGGCGTCGTCCCGTTTGCCAACTGGATCGCCGGGGGGCATGAGTTCGAGAACTACTCGCAGAGCCTCGGCGAGTGGTCCAACGGTGCCCTGATCGTCGCAGGCTTCGCGGTCGTGTTGGTCATCCTGTCGCGGCGCCTCCCGATCTGGCGGCCGGGCTTCTTCGCTCCTGCGGTGCGCGCGGCACACGACCATCCGGCGCGCACCGGTGCTGTCCTCTTCCTCGGCGCGTTCGTCGCCTACGCGTGCGTCGCACTGCTGGTGCTTTCCGGGCGCCCTCTTCTCATCGATGAGATCGGGCAGGTCCTGCAGGCTCGCATCTTCGCACAGGGGCGTCTCTGGCTCGAACCGCCGAGACATCCCGAGTTCTTCAGTGCCCTTCACATCATCGACTTCGGCGGGAAGTACTACACACACTTTCCCCCGGGTGGATCGCTGATCCTGCTCCCGGCCCTGCGCTTGGGGATGACGTGGGTCGTGGGGCCTCTGTTCGGCGCGGCATCCGCCGCGCTGTTCTGGGGAATCGCCCGCCGAGTGGAGCCCCGCCCCACCATCGCACTCGGCGCTGCACTGCTCTTCGCCTTTGCCCCGTTCGTCGTCTTTCTGTCCGGGTCGCACATGAACCATGTGCCGGTCCTGACCTTTCTCCTGCTGGCGATCTATGGCTTGGTCCGACAAACCGCCGACGAGAACGCGCATCCCTGGTGGGCCGTTCTGTGTGGTTCGTCTCTTGGAATTGCGGCTACCATTCGCCCGCTCGATGCCGTCGACTTCGCGCTCCCGGCGGGGCTGTGGATGCTGTGGCGTACCGTCCAGCGCCCCTCGCGCGCGACGGAGCTTGTCGCCGCCGGTGTGACCATCGCCCTCCCGATCGCCGGCATGCTTTGGTACAACGCCCAGACGACGGGGAATCCACTCCTCTTCCCCTAC
>DAIESF010000488.1 GCA_027346425.1 Gemmatimonadota bacterium
CCGGTCGTCAAGGACGATCGCCATATAGTCACCGACGTGCTTGCCCGTCTCGCTGCGGAAGCGGCGACCACCCTCGTTGTTCAACTCGAACTCGACGACGGTCCCTTCGATCGGCGTGCTGTTCGGCTTGGCGTTCTGCAGGTACTCACCGGTGATGATCGGACGGGCGTCGACAACGTAGATAGGGCGGTAGGCCTGGGCCCCCAGCGACATCGTGTCACTCGACCAGCGCAGGACCTTGCCCGGCGGGAGGGCGGCCTGCACTTCGGGCATCCCCAGGTAGCGCTCCACCGTCGGCACATCTCGCTCGGCGACCATGTATTCGCCGGGGAACTGGCCGACCTGCACGAGCTTGGAGAACGCGCCGCCAGCGGCGCCGGCTGCCACCGCGCTGCTGTCTTTCTTTGTGGTATCGCCCTTCGCGGCGCTGTCGCCCTTCTCGAAGAGGCTGGGGAGGGCGGCGACCTGCGGCTTGCTGGTGGTGTCACCCGGCACGGCGACCGCGGCGCCCTTCTCTCGAATGATCTGGTCGAGGCGCGGAAGGACCTTGTCCAGCGCCTGCGACTCGTCGGTGATCTGGAACTGGAGGAACGCGGACTTCTGCACCACCGCCTCCGCGCGCTGCGGATCATCGATGCCCGGGAGCTCGACGATGATGCGATCGGTGCCGACCTTTTGCACGACCGGTTCCGAGACGCCGAATTCGTCGATGCGCGTGCGGACGACTTTGAGCGCGCGATCGAGTGCGTCGCTCTTGTCGGCAACGGCCTGCTTGGATTCGTCGACTTCGAGGGCGAGGTGCATGCCCCCCTGCAGGTCGAGACCACGCTTGAGGGGGACGCGACGAACCGTGTCATAGGCGACGACGCCATCACGCTTGACGCGCTCCACCACCGTCCGCGGGAAGAGCGCCCAGACGGACGCCACGACGAGCGCCACGATGAGGGCCACGCGGTACTTCAGATTCGACATTCGGCGGAACTGTTGAGGGAGAGAAGTCCGGGAAGCAACGAAGGTTAGACTTCCGGTCTTACTGAGTCAACCGAAGTCCGAGAGTATCACGAAGTTAGCGCGAGGGTCTCGCGTGCCGCGCGCTCGTCGAGGGCGAGCTGCTCGACCAGCGCCTGAGGCGACTCGAAGCGGAGGGTCTCGCGCAGGCGCCGCAGGAAGTCGATCCGCACGCGCATCCCATAGAAGTCCCCCGCGGCCTCGAACAGGTGCGCCTCGAGCGTCACGTCGGCGTCTCCAAAGGTCGGACGGGGGCCAAGATTCAACATGCCACCGAAGGGGCCGCGCGGGGTCTGCACCCGCACGGCGTAGACCCCCTGCGGCGGGAGGAGCTTCCGCGGCGACGGGAGCGGAACGTTGATGGTGGGGAAACCGAGCAGGCGTCCGCGCTGCTCGCCGCGGACGACATGCCCCCCGACCGCGTACCACCGGCCGAGCCCCTCGCGCGCGCGCTCCAGATCGACCCCGGCCACCGCACGCCGTATCGCGGTCGACGACACCGGCTGTCCGTGGTGCCCCATGACGGGCTCGACCACCTCGACAGAGAATCCCCGCACGTCACCGAGCATCCGGAGGACACTCTCGTCGCCGGCCCGATTTCGCCCCAAGCCGTGATCGTGTCCCATCAGGAGGTGGCGGACACGATAGCGCGCGACCAGGACGTCGTCGACGAAGCGCTCGGCGTCGAAGGCGGCCAGCGCGCGGGTGAACGGAATGATGGCGACGTAGTCGATCCCACTCTCGGCCAGCACCTCGAGCTTCTCATCGCCAACCGTGAGGAGCGACGGGGCGGCCGAGGGGTTGACCACTTCGAGCGGGTGCGGATCGAACGTGACGAGGACCGACCGCGTGTCAAGGGCGCGGGCGCGCTGGACCAACCGGGCGAGGACGTCCTGGTGTCCGCGATGCACGCCGTCGAAGGTCCCCACGGTCACGACGGTGCCGTGCACGTCGGGGGGGAGCGCCGAGCCGGAGTTGCTCATCTCAATCCGTGGCGAGAACAACGTCGGGATACCACGCGTCGCCGCGCCGGGAGGCCACGGCCACCAGTTCCCCCTGCTCATCCACGAGTGCGCCTCGGGCGCCCTCCACCGTGGCGTGGACGTTCATCCCATGCCGGACCCGGCGCACGTCGGCGGCGGTGAGGAGTTCCCTCGGCATGCTGCCTAACGCCGATGTAAGGTCGTGCCGTCGCACCTCGCCGGCCCGCAGGGCGTCGACGTCATCGGCATCGGCCACGTCGAACGAGCCGACACGCACACGGCGCAGCGCCTCGAGGTGCGCGGCAGAGCCCACCGCGCGCCCCAGGTCGCGCGCCAAC
>DAIESF010000492.1 GCA_027346425.1 Gemmatimonadota bacterium
GACGGCGAGGGCGACCCCGGCCAGCGCGACCAGCGCCGGCAGGCGCAACGAGCGCCCGAGCGCGCGGCGCACCGGCTCCTCCCACGGAATGACGCCGATCGACGATTCGAGCGCCACCCGCTACCCCGGTGAGGTGTCGGCCTCCAGCACCGTCACCAGCGCCCAGCGCAGTCGCGGCTCGTGCTCCTCCAGCCAGAGCGCCGCGCGCTGCGCGGAGAGGGCATGCGCAGCGCTCAACCACCACACGACAAGGGCGGCGGCGCTCCCCGCCACCGCGCCTAACGCCAAGGACCCCGACGCGATCGTCAGGCCGGCCACGGTCCACGCGACGAGCCCCGCCCCCACCCCCACCAGGAGGGCGCGGGCCATCGCCGTGTGTCGAATGCGGCGGCGCCAGCGCGCAACCCGGGCATCGATCGCGGTCATGCCGCCTCCCGCGGTTGCGCTGCGGTCGAGCGGGCAACGGACGACCCACCCGTCGGCCGTCGGGCACGCACGATCCACTCCGCCAGCAGCACGGCGGCCACGGCGAGGAGGAGCCAGCGCTGCAACGCCCGATCCGCCAGCGACAGTTCACGGGCACCACCCCTCGCCGATCGCACGGAGCCACCGGCGACGGCGCCAGTCGGCGTCCCCTCCCCGGCCGCGCGGGGGCGCGCCCACGCGGAGATGGCCGCGCTGTCGAGCAGCGCCTCCCCGCCCCCACCGCAGGCACCGGCCAACTCGCGCACGACGCGGAGGAACGCCGGGCGGAGCGCCTCATCGCCCGCTACCGGGACGGCAACGCCGACCGACCGGAGGCACCCGCGGCCGAGCGAGGCCTCGGTCGCCGCGGGCGTGCCATCGCCCCAGCGCAGGATCGCCGCCCCGGGGGGAACGCCCGTCCCCGGTCGCCCGAAATGCCCCACCACGCTGCGCCCTCCGGTCGTCAGCACGTCGGACGGCGGCTCGCCTGATGCCCCGCCGTTCCCCGGTGCATCACCTGACCAGGCGATCACGATCCCCCCCTCGCGCGCCCACGCCGAGTCCGCGGCGTTAGGCGCGCCGCGCTTCACGCGTACCGGCGGCGCCGCGGCATCGAGGGCGAGGGCGAACGCGGCGCCAAGCGGGTCGCGCAGCGGCGGGAGTTCGGGGCGGGCGGCGCGGGCGGCCACGCTCCCCGTCGCTGTCACGCCCGTCTCACCGGCGCGCGCCGCCACCCGCACCGGGACGATTTCCCCGTCCCACGTCCCTCGCATGGGGCCGAGCCCCGCATCCCAACTCTCGACAGCGAAGGGCGACACGACTACGATCGTGGTTCGCGCGCGCGTCCGTGCCAGCCGGTGCGCCTCGCGGATCGCCGCCACGATCCCGGCGCCAAGTCGTCCGCGCACCTCGGCGCGCCCCCCCACCGTGCTGTCGGTGACCAGCGTGGCCGCGGAATCGACGCGGATCCACACGACATCGTCGGCGCCCGCGAGGTGCGCGCGGGCGCTGTCGCGCGCCTGGTCGACGCTCGCCACGCGCCGCGACGCATCGATCACCACCACCCGCGCCGCTCCCGCGCGGCGTGGCGCCAGGCTCGGGCGGGCCAGCGCCACACCCGCCAGGAGCAATGCCAGCACGCGGAGCGCGAGGAGCAAGGCGTCGCTCAACCGCAGGTCGCGCGAGAGGGCGCGCACCGCCGAGGGGGGGGCGAAGCGGGCGGTGGGGAGCGGGGTGGGGTGCGGGCGGCGCCAGGCCAGCAGGTGCAAGGCGGCCACGACGGCCGAGGCGGCGAGCGCGGCGATGAGGTAGGCGGGAGCGGCGAAAACCGGCATCGGTTACCCGCGCGCCGGCGCGGCGGTGGCCACCGCACGCACGATGAGCGCCGCATCGTCCTCGGCTTGCACCTGACGATAGGCCGCCCCGGCCAGGCGCCAGGCGCGCGCCGTCTCGTCCCGCCACTCGGCGAAGCGCGCCAGGTAGGCGCCCCGTGCCGCGGCGTCGAACGGGCGCTCGATGGCCGGGTCTTCCGGGTCGACGGCGAGGGCGAGCGCGGCCGGCGGGGCCAGTTCGTCGCGCGAGACGATGTGCAAGACGTGGACGTCGCCCTCGTCGCTCGCCCGCGCCGCCGCCTGGCGCCGCAACGCCGCCTCGTCGCCCAGCAGGTCGGCGATGATCACCAGGCGCGCCCGGTCGGGAAGCTGGAGGAGCGCCGGCGCCGCCTCGGGAGCCCCCGCCGGCGCCACGCTGCCTAACGCCGACATGAGCTCGAGGAGGACGTCGGCGCGGGTGCGGGCCCGCACGTGCACCGTCCCGCCGGCCGCAACGATGGCCGCCCCCACCGGGTCGCCGCTGCGCTGGGCGATCGCCGCCAGTCCCACCGCTAGGGCGCGCGCCATCGCCCACTTCGCCTGCGTCCCCGCGGGAAAGGCCATCGACGCCGAGGCGTCGACCACGAACCAGGTGGGGTGCACCGCGCGATCGTCGGAGAGACGCGTGAAGGCGCGGTCGCTGCGGGCGAGGAGCTTCCAGTCGAGCTGGCGCGGGTCGTCGCCCTGGCGGTAGAGCCGGTACTCGCTCAGCTCGGGAGCGCGCCCGCGCAAGCGGGAGAGGTGGGCTCCGGTATGGGTGCCACCAACCCGACGGCGCGCCGGCCAGGTGAGGCCGCGAACCGCGTCGAGGATGGGGCCGTACTCGCGCGGGATCGACATGGAGGACGCTGGCGTCAGGCGAAGGAGCGGGGGGCCCCCCCCAACAACAACATACCCGCTCCCCCCCATCGCACCCGTACCATTCCCTTCCCCCCCGTACCCTAGATCCGCACGCCGCTCGACGGCGCGCTCACGCGCTCCATCACCTCGCGCACGATCCGCTCCGCCCCGATCCCCTCGGCCTCCGCCGCGAAGTTCGGGAGGACGCGGTGCCGCAGCACCGGGGCCGCCACACGACGAATATCCTCCGGTGCCACCGCCATGCGCCCCGACAGCAACGCGTGCGCCTTGGCCCCCAGGATCAGCGCCTGCCCCGCGCGCGGCCCAGCCCCCCAGCGCGCGTACTTCTTGACCAGCTCCGGGGCCCCCGGCGCGTCCGGGCGGGTCGCCCGTGCCAGCGCCGCGGCATACCGCAGCGCTGGCTCGCTCGCCGCCACCTCGCGCGCCAGGCGCTGCAGCGCCAGCGTCTGCACCCCGTCGAGCACCGGTTCCAGCTCCACGCTCTCGCGTCCCGTCGTGGCGCGCAGGATCGCCACCTCTTCCTCCTCGCCCGGGTAGCCGACGCGGATGTCGAAGAGGAAGCGGTCGAGCTGTGCCTCGGGGAGCGGGTACGTCCCCTCCTGCTCGATCGGGTTCTGCGTGGCCAGGACGAAGAACGGCTCGGGGAGGCGCATCGTCTCCCCGGCCGCCGTCACGCGATGCTCCTGCATCGCTTCAAGCAGCGCCGCCTGCGTGCGTGGCGGCGCCCGGTTGATCTCGTCGGCCAGCACGATGTTGGCGAAGACCGGCCCCTTCACGAACCGGAAGGTGCGCCCCCCCGTGCTGCTGTCCTCTTCAAGGATCTCCGTCCCGGTGATGTCGCTCGGCACCAGGTCGGGGGTGAACTGGATGCGCCTGAAGTCGAGGCGCATGGCATCGGCCACCGAGCGGATCATCAGCGTCTTGGCCAGCCCGGGGACGCCCACGAGGAGGGCGTGCCCGCCGGCAAGGATCGCCATCAGGATCTCGTCGATCACCTCGCGTTGCCCAACGATCCGGCGCGCCACCTCGGCGCGCAGACGCGACGCGGCCGCCAGCAACGCGTCAGGCGTCGTGGCGGCTTCGGGCGATGACGGCGGCAGAACGGACGGAATACTCAGCGGACGGGACGACGACGTCGATTGGTGAGGAGAAAGATCGAGCCCTGCGTTGCACCTGCCTCGCTCAGCGTGACGCGCTCGTCGAGCACCTCCCAGCCGGCGAACTTCATGACGTACCCCGCGTGGTTCCCCGCCTCGTCAGGCATCAACGCCTGCAGCGCGCGTTCCTTCACCACCGACACCGGCGTATCGGCCGGGGCGTCGATGCGGATCGTATCCCACACCTCCGGGATCTGCACCCGGAAGGTGATGACCGGCTCGTTTCCCGTGCCGAGTCGGATCCCGTCGGGACGGCTGCGCAGCTGCGCGGTGAACGGCGCGCTCATGCCGTCACCTCTGCCGCCGGCGGGAGCGTGGCGAAGAAGCGCGACACCTGCGCGTCGAACATATACGATCCTCCGGTCACCATCGTTGCCCCATCGCGCGTGATGGCGCCGATCGTGATCTCCTCGCCCCCCTGCCCACGCAGTGTGAGGTGGGTGGCGCTCTCCTGCTCGGGGAAGGCGGAATAGATGCTGATGCGGCGCGCGAAGAAGTCCTTGGCCGCGGCCAGCACCTCGGCCGGGGTCAGCGTCGTGCGCATCTCCTGCAGCGTGCGTCGTTGCGTCATGCCCGTCTCACGTGATCGTTAGGTTGCCCCGCGCATCCAGCGCGGGTTCGAACTCCAGCGGGAGCGAGACCATGAAGGTCGTCCCCGTCCCCGGCGCCGACGCCATCTCCACGTCTCCCCCGAGCAGCCGGGCAAGCCGTCGCGCCAGCGCCAGCCCCAGCCCCGAACCGCCATACCGGCGCGTCGCCGAGCCGTCCACCTGCCGGAACTCCTCGAAGACCAGCGCCTGTGACTCGGCGGGAACGCCGATCCCCGTGTCGGAGATCCGATACCGCACCCGGTCGCCCACCATCGACACGCCGAGTTCCACGCGTCCCTGCTGCGTGAACTTGTACGCGTTGCCGAGCAAGCTAACGAGGATCCTCGCGATTTTCTTCCGGTCCGACTTGAGGCGCGGGAGGAACGGCGGCACTGGCAGCACGACGAGATCCACCTCGTCGGGGCACCCGGGCACCGATGCGGCTACTTCCTGCAGGAGGATCCCCGGGTCGAACTCCTCGATGTACAGGGAGATGTCGCCGCGATTCAGCGTCGTCAGCTCGAGGAGGTCCTCGATGAGCTCGAGGAGGCGTTCGCTCGACCGCTTGACGTGC
>DAIESF010000496.1 GCA_027346425.1 Gemmatimonadota bacterium
GAGCTCGAGCTCGAGCGTGCGCGCCTCACCGTCCTCACCCGGCTGCCACTCGCGCGGCGACTGGTGCGTGCTGGTCGCGAAGAAGGCATTCCCCTTTCCGCCACGTCCCCCCTTGGCCACGACCAGCTCCTGGCCATGCTCCAGCACCTCGCCGACCAATTCGCCCGTGTCGTGATCACGAATGGTTGTCCCTGGCGGGACGGGGAGGATCACGTCCTCGGCCGAGCGCCCGGTCTTGTTGTTCCCCATCCCGTGCTGCCCTCGGTCCGCCTCCCAGTGGTCGCGGTACGTGTAGTCGAGGAGGGTGGCGAGGTTGTTGTCCGCGCGCACGATGACGTCGCCGCCGCGCCCGCCGTCGCCGCCGTCGGGGCCACCCATGGGGTAGAACTTCTCGCGCCGGAACGACGAGCAGCCGGAGCCGCCCGTCCCCGCGGTAACGCGAACGACTACGTGATCAATGAACATCGTGCTGGGCCACGCGTGCGAGGAGGAGGCGGTATCGCTCGGGATTCGGCGACGCCATGAGGTCGGCGACGGCGTCGAGGACGGCGTAGACCTCCGCGAGGGGCGCCCCCGCATTGAGGGCACCACGCAGGTGCGAATGCAGCTGACGGTCCTGCCCGGCGGCGGCGCAGGCCGCCACGATACACAACTCGCGACGCCGGAGGTCGAGCTGCGGGCGCGACAGCACCTTGCCGTATCCCTCGACGATCATCCAGGCGTCGAGCGCCGGATGCAGGGTCCGGATGTTGTGCCGCAGCCGCTCGTACGTCACGCCGTAGACCACGCGACAGGTCCGCTGGCCGTCCTCGCTCCACTGCGCCGCGTCGGCGAATCGCTCGCCCTCGTCCTGCACCGGCGCCGGGCGCCCCGAGACCTTTCGCCACTCGCGGGCGGCGTTGAGCGTGCGCGGGAACCCCGCGAAGAGGTACGACTGCAGGACCACTTCCTCCACCCATTCGTGAGGGGCGACGGCCGCCGCGCGCGCGAGGCATACGCGCACGACCGCCTCTTCGGAGGCAGCGATTGCCGCCGCCACACGGACGAGCGCGACGTGCGCGTCGTCGAGTGCTCGCATCGTATCCACCGGTGCGTCACCGTTCGTCATCATCGTATTCCCGCTCGTACCGTCTGGTTGCATGCTCGTCGCTCGGGGGGGCGTGCGTCAGGCGTCCACGACACGGACGTCACCGACCACTTCGCCGCGCGTGTTCTTGATCCGGGGACGCGCGAAGTCCTGCAGGCGCGCCGGGAGGGGGTCGGGGAGGGCGCCGTGCAGCTGCAAGAGGCGCAGGAGCGCCGGGTACTGCGCACGCGACGCGCCATCTTCCACCTTCACGACCACCCCGATCCCCTGCTCGAGCAACGCCGCCGAGTGGATCCCCTCCGCCCCGATCTTGGCGATGACGCGCCCCGACGTCTCCTCGACGAGGATGGTGTCGAAGCGATCCGTCCCGCCGAACAGGAGCGGGCGCGTGCGCACCGCGCGCGCGATGCGCGACGCGAGCTCGTCGCCGCGGGTGGCGCTGGCGGCGAGCATCGCGTAGGCCCGGGACATGTACGCCAGCGGGAAGCCGAAGACGACGACGCCGCACCCATCGATGGCCCGCTCGATCTTGTCGGCCGGGACTCCCGACCATCGCGAGACCGACTCGAGTGCCGCCAGCTGCACCTGGTGCCCGTCGCGCTCGTACCCGTGCGTCGACCATCCGGAGACGTGGGCGCGCGCCAGCATGGCGGCGTGCTTCCCCGAGCAGTTGTTGTGCAGGCGGGTGGGCGCGTGCCCGGCGTCGCGGAGGAGCTTCACTCCTCGGCGCGCGAGGGGCTCATGCGGGCCGCAGGCGAGGTCGCCCTCCTCCATGCCGATCGACTCCAGCATGCGCAGCGCCACCGCCACGTGCTCGGGCTCTCCGCCGTGCGAGGCGCAGGCGAGGGCGAGTTCATCGTCGCCCCACACCAACTCGTCGAAGCCTCCGGTCTCCAGCAACGGCATCACCTGGAAAGGCTTGGCGCACGAGCGCCACGGGACCACGAGGAACGGATCGCGCGTGCTCCCGACCAGTCCGGCCGAGGCGTCCCATGCCGCGGCGTGCACCCGGTGGCGCGACTCGATCGAGCTGCCACGACTCACGACGACGTCGAGCTGGTAGGTCTGCATGCCAGGGGACCAGGGAGGGACGGTCGACAGCGACCGCGTGGGCGGAAGATAATCGGGCACGGCGCCGATCTGGGGACGAAACGCGCCTCCGTTGACCTTCCGGGACGCGCCGCCCTAGCTTCCCCCGCCATGTCACCCTCATCACCCGCGTCGCACCTCACGCGCGAACGACTGGCGGCCCTCCTCGACGGCATGCGCGACCGGCGCGTGGCCGTGGTCGGCGACGCTATGCTCGACGTCTACCTCCGGGGTGACGTGGAGCGCATCTCCCCCGAGGCGCCGGTCCCGGTGGTGCGCGTCCGCGACCGCAAGTACGCGATGGGCGGGGCCGCCAACGTGGCGCAGAACGTCGCCGCGGCGGGAGCGCTGGGAACGCTCGTCGCGGTGGTGGGGAGCGACGAAGGGGGCGAACGCCTGCGGCGCATGCTGCGCGACATCGGCTCCGACGATAGTGCCCTCATCGCGATTGACCGCCCCACCACCACCAAGACAAGGCTGGTCGCGCGCTCGCAGCAGGTGGTCCGCTTCGACGAGGAGGACGACCGCGACCTCACCGACGACGACGTCGCCCGGGTGCTCGCCGTGCTCGATCGCGTCCTCGCTTCGGCCGACGCCCTGGTGCTCGAGGATTACAACAAGGGGGTGCTGGTCGCCGAAGTGATCGCCCACGCGATCGCCCGGGCGCAGGCGCGGGCGATCCCGATCATCGTCGCTCCCAAGTTCCGAAACTTCTTCGCCTATCGCGGGGCCACGATCTTCAAGCCCAACCGCCGGGAGCTGGAGTCGGCGTTAGGCGCGGCCGTGCACCTCGACGATGCCGGGGCGCTGCCGGCCACCCTGGAGCGCCTCGGGGCGCGCCACCTCCTCCTCACGCTGGGCGAGCGCGGGATGGCCCTCGTCTCCCCGGACGGCCAGGTGCAACGCATCCCGACCACGGCGCGCGAAGTGTACGACGTGGTGGGGGCCGGCGACACCGTCACCGCCTACCTCGCAACGGCCCTGGCCGCCGGGGCCACGGCGATGGAAGCAGCGGTCGTCGCCAACTTTGCCGCCGGGGTCGAGGTCGGGAAGCTCGGCGCCGCGACCGTCACCCCCCAGGAGATCCTCGATGCCTACGACCTGCACGCCCACGACGGATAGGGCGCGACAGCTCCGTCTCGCGCCCCACTCTTCTCGGCGCACCACGCGACGAGTATTCTTGCTGGTGCGGGCCCTTAGCTCAGCCGGTTAGAGCAGCGGACTCATAATCCGTCGGTCCTGGGTTCGAGCCCCAGAGGGCCCATCGGCGTCACGGAACACCGGCACCGCCCGCCGCACGACCGGCGCGGCGGTGCCTTCCGTTGGCGGGTCCCGCCGAGGAACGCCTAACGAAAGAGGGCCAGCGACTTCACCACGACCTGCGCGACCCCCCAGGCGGCAGGGAGCCCGACCAGCAGCCAGGAGGCCGCGAGCTTCCACCCGGCCCCACCCTCGGCGCCCACTCCACCCTCCGACGCTCCAACGCCCCGGCCCGCGAAACCACCAGCCACGGCGGAAGTGCCTCCTACGTTTCCCGTGGCCGCCGGCACCGGCTCGATGGCGTACCGGCGTCGCGATGCCACCGGCTGCACGAACCAATTGGCCGCGAAGCCCAGCACCAGCAACCCGGCCATCAGGTACATCGTCACCGAATAGGCATCTCGCGCCGCCACGCCGCGTCCGATCTGGTACTCCCGCAGGTAGTTGACCAGCACCGGTCCGGCCACCCCGGCGAACGACCACGCCGTCAGCAATCGCCCATGGATCGCCCCCACGTGCATGGTCCCGAACTCGTCGCGCAGGTAGGCCGGAATGGTGGCGAAGCCGCCGCCGTACATGCTCATGATCACCACGTAGAACAGCACGAACAGGACGACCGCCCCGGAGCGCCCGGCCCCGGGTACGCTCGCGTACAGCACGGCGCCGAGCGCGAAGAAGATCATGTACGTGCGCTGTCGTCCGATCACGTCGGAAAGCGACGACCAGGCGAAGCGGCCGGCCATGTTGGCCAGCGAGAGTAGCCCCACGAAGCCGGCGGCGGCCCCGGCGTCGATC